>JACPDY010000026.1 GCA_016183775.1 Bacteroidota bacterium | reverse complement strand
TTAAATCACAAGCCTAAAGGCAAGTATTAACAACGTTTTGTTAATGTTTGTTCACTACAAAATTTTAAAATCCAAACAAGAATGCAGCATTAACAAGGGCTGTAGGGTTGCGACCTCGATTCGAGTGTCAAACTCGGGAGAATTCGAATTCAAACAATGGCATTAGTGTCGCAAAAAACGAGGTTGCAACTATATAAAATCGGTTAAACTGAAAGCACCTTGCCTTTTCTAACAACACAATATATATCAGATAAAAAAGACTCAGCAATATAAAGACCTGCAAATGATATGTCAGAAAAGAAATCATTTCTTATTCTTTTTTATTTGTTTAATTAAAGCGTCCAATTCACTTATGTCAATATTTCTTTTTTGCACAAAAAAAGAAACAAGGTTATCCATTGAATTATTAAAATAATTGCTTAACATACTTCCAAATACCTTTTCGCGATATGCCTCTTTTGAAACCAATGGATAGTACTGATGAATTTTCCCGAATGTATTGTGAGCAATCATTTTTTTGTTCTCCAAAATCTTAATGACAGTAGAAACAGTTGTACTTGCAGGTTTTGGACTTGGAAATCCATCAAGGATGTCTTTCAGGAATCCTTTTTCTATTGTCCATACTATCTGCATTACCTGCTCTTCGGCTTTAGTTAATTCTTTCATTCAGCAAACATACAACTAATATTTTAGATATACGACTATATATATAGTCGTATATCTAAAATATTAGTTAAATAACTTACGAAATCGAAACAAGAAGTATAATCAAGTTGAGTTATCAAACCTTCGGTGGCACAAAAACATGAGGAAATCTGAAATTACATATTAACGTAATTCATAAACAACTCAAAACGCCTGCGCATGTCTTCGTCATACTCACTTTGGTGGAAAGAAGCCTTTACAGTATAATTGAAGCGGCTGAATGTCTGAAGGATGGCTGAAAGATCCTCGCGATTGATCTTTAATGTTACTTCTATCCTGTCTGTCCCCTGTTGAGGGGTAAGATAACAGGCTAAAATACGCGCGTCATTTTCCTCAACAATTTTCGCGATCTGGGTAAGGGTATAATCTTTCGGATTCATTTCGAGAATAATAATTCCTCCGGGCTGCTGAACTGCAGTCAACCCGGTTATAGAATCAGCAAGCGAATATTCCGAAAATGATCCAAGATATTTTTCGTCTTTGCTCAATACAGGAACAAGGCTTATCTTAAATGTATCTATCAGCTTGAGTGCGTCAAACAGATGCTGATCCTCGAACATAAAAGGTCTTACTGATGGATCTACATGGCCCTTTAGTGTTTCGCTGGAGTCATCAATATCCAGTAAAGTTTTTTCAGAAACCAGGCCGAGGTAAACATTTTTTTCAACCACAGGTAAATGGGCTACCTTATATTCATCCATCAGGTCGAGCGCTTTTGATACCTTATCTTTCGGCGACAATACAGGAAGCTCCTTATTTATAAGTTGGGCGGCTATCATACGGGCTACAATAGTAGCGAATACATGTGTATTGTGCAAGCCGGTTTTATTGAATTATATAGGCCATTGAATTTTAAAAACAATACTTTTGTAAATGCAGAAAAAACATGACCAAACTCAGTGTTAACATAAACAAGATAGCCACCCTACGTAATTCACGCGGTGGCAATGTGCCCGACCTTTTAAAAGTCGCAATGGACTGCGAGCGTTTTGGAGCGCAGGGAATAACGGTGCATCCACGACCCGATGAGCGGCACATCCGCTATAGGGATGTGGTAGCGCTTAACCCATTGGTAAAAACGGAGTTTAATATTGAAGGGTATCCGTCAGATAAATTCATTGAGCTGGTACTTAAAGTGAAACCCATGCAGGTAACATTAGTGCCTGACGCGCCCGATGCCCTGACCTCAGATGCAGGTTGGGATACAATTAAAAATCACGAATTGCTGAAAGATGTAATCAAAACATTAAAAAAAAATAACATCCGTACTTCTCTGTTCGTTGATACAGATCTGAAATTAATTGAAGCGGCAGCTAAAACAGGAACGGACAGAATTGAACTGTATACAGAGGCATACGCAAAAAATTTCTCAGGCAATAATGAAGCAGCTATCAGATCTTATATAGCAGCCGCTGAATTGGCAAATACTTTAAACCTTGGAGTTAATGCAGGCCATGACCTCAGCCTGGAAAACCTGAACTATTTTGCAAAACACATTCCTGGATTACTCGAAGTATCGATCGGGCACGCATTAATAGCGGATGCATTGTACCTTGGACTGGAAAATACCATACAATTATATTTACACGCGTTAAAGTAATAATATGATTGCATCCTAATAAACATCGTACGACCCCGTGCTACACTAATGAAACTCTTTTATAGAAAATACGGAACAGGGAGACCCATCATTATCCTTCATGGATTATTCGGCCAAAGCGACAACTGGCAAACACAAGCTAAAAGTCTGGCTGAAAGAGGATATGAAATATATGCTGTTGACCAACGGAATCATGGACTCTCTCCGCATAATGATGAGTTTAACTACAAAGTAATGAGTGCAGATCTCCATGAACTCATAGATGACCTTGATCTGAACAAAGTGACCTTGCTTGGTCATTCTATGGGAGGAAAAACCGCATTGCAGTTCGCGGTTGATCATCCTGAAAAGATACGTAAACTAATTATTGCCGATATCGCGCCAAAATTTTATCCGCCTCACCACCAACAGGTATTAGAGGCATTACAGGCCATTGACTTCAGTGTTTCTAAAACACGAAAAGAAGCGGATGAAATTCTTTCAAAACATATTAGCGACCCGGGAACAAAACAATTTCTATTAAAAAATATTTACTGGAAAACAGATACACAACTCGATTGGCGGTTCAATATAAATGCAATTATAAAAAACATTGATGCTGTAGGCGCTGAAATTGAATTCCCAAGGGTATATACTCAAAATGATTTCAGCATTTTGTTTATTCGAGGAGAAAACTCCGGTTATATAGTTGACTCTGACATTCCGGATATCCGGATTTTTTTTCCTGATGCCGAATTTATTACTATTGAAGATGCGGGACACTGGCTGCATGCTGACAAGCCAAAAGAATTTTTGAAGGAAGTAATCCGATTTATTGAAAATTAATGCAACAATATTTTCTTTGCAACTGTAGTTGTGCCGAAGGTGATTTTTAAAAAATACATTCCCCGCTCAAAGTTTGATACATCTATATTAGTAAATTGATCCTGGATTTGATCTGAAAAGAACACCTGTCCTAATATATTTTCCAGCTTCACAAAGGTTTTCGTCCGCATATTTAACCGTAAACTGATATTAACTTCAGTACTACCCGGATTGGGGTAAATTGTTATATCATCAGAACTAACTTTATCAGCAACTGACAGCACTCCCCCGCTTTCTTTGAAACGGGCAACAAACTCCTGGTAATAAACATTTGCGATCGTTGAATCATGAATTATCAATGTATTCTCATCGTTGGTTGTATTTGCGGAAGTTGTCCAATTGTGAGAACCTGTTAACACGATCGGGGCAGCCATTGAATTGGATTGATCGACAATTATATACTTATGGTGCAAAATGGAATTCGACTGGTTATCCGTAAGCAGGCTATCCCCCATCACTGTTTTCATATTATTGTAAACTGTCTGGCCAACCAATAAACCCGAAGGATCCTCCAGCCCCATTGCAACAAAACCTGTTTCCTGCGCTTTTGATATTATTGCATTTGCAATATCACTCCTTGTGAACTGGAGCATACAAAATTCCAGGTCGCTATCCGCCTTATTAATTGAATTAATAATCTTTGCATTTGTATCATCCGATGGACTAAAGTATAACTCCACCGTCTTTCCATCTATTACAAACTGGTGCGGGGTATTATCCGTTTTATACTGACCGAACCTCGAATTGGCCGTATTCGGCACCATACCTGTATCGCCCCACATTTCTTCAAACTCAGTCCGAAAAGCCAGTGCAAGAGGTTTGTCCTGTATAACAATAACATTGTTCGCATCCAGGTAAAACATATTATTCGACCAGTTGGCTGAACCTGTCCAGACAATTGCATCATTAGCATCGGCTGATTTAGCATCTACAATAACAAACTTATTATGCATTATATTATAATTCGATCCCTGTGGACTGGCCACTTTTGGTATTGATGCTGAGATATTTGGTATGCCTGTATTACCTACACTGCCATCATAAATAATACGCACTTTAACGCCCCTGTTATACGCTTTATTGATGGCAGCGGCAATATCCGCAATGGTGGATGCATAGGTATAATTATAAATAGCAATATCCAGGCTATACTTTGCCCTGTTAATATAAGCCACTAAAGTATCGTCGACCGTCTTAAATAATTGCTCCGCGTAAACACCTTTTGAAACACTCGTATCAACCGATTTGGTAAAATATACTTTAATCTTACCGCTGAGTGTTTTTTGAGCATTAACTGAAGCAACACAACAGAATAAAAAACTTAAACAAAAAAAGTATCTCATAACGGTGTAAAGCTAAAAAATTAACACAAATTCTTTTTGTGCGATTTTATCCACAACATAACTATTATTATCATTAATCATTTACTTTTGCCATGACAATATATAATTTAGAACTATGAACAGAGGCCCCATCTCCCAATTTATTGAAAAACATTATTTGCATTTTAATTCGGCCGCATTGATAGATGCGGCGAAAGGATACGAAGCCCATTTAACAGCAGGTGGAAAAATGATGATCACGCTTGCCGGAGCTATGAGCACTGCCGAACTTGGAAAATCTTTGGCTGAAATGATCCGTCAGGGAAAAGTGGACATTATTTCCTGCACCGGCGCAAATCTGGAGGAAGATATTATGAACCTTGTAGCTCATAAACATTATAAACGGGTCCCACATTACCGCGATTTAAGTCCTAAAGAAGAATGGGCTTTGCTGGAAGACGGATTTAATCGTGTTACCGATACTTGCATTCCTGAAGAAGAAGCATTCCGCAGGTTGCAAAAACATATTCATAAATTATGGGCCGATGCCGATAAAAAGAGAGAACGTTACCTGCCCCATGAGTTCATGTACAAAATGTTATTATCCGGGGTTTTGAAAGAATACTATGAAATTGACCCGAAAGATTCCTGGATGCTGGCAGCAGCGGAAAAAAATCTTCCTATCATATGTCCGGGTTGGGAAGATTCAACGATGGGTAATATTTTCGCTTCTTATTGTATCAAAGGCGAAATAAAACCGACCACGATGAAAAGTGGCATTGAATACATGATATGGCTGACTGATTGGTACAGGAAAAATTCCGGCGGCAAAGGTGTTGGCTTCTTCCAGATTGGGGGAGGCATTGCAGGTGATTTCCCAATCTGTGTTGTACCGATGATGTACCAGGACCTGGAATGGCACGATGTTCCTTTCTGGTCTTATTTCTGCCAGATATCCGACTCCACTACAAGTTATGGTTCCTATTCAGGCGCTGTTCCAAACGAAAAAATAACGTGGGGCAAGCTTGATATCAACACTCCGAAATTTATCGTAGAGTCGGACGCGACAATTGTTGCACCGCTTATTTTCGCGTGGTTATTGAAATGGTAAGTCCATATTGACAATGCTTGAAACTCCCGACTTATGGAAAAGTTTATTTTAACCTTTTCATTTGCATTATTAATCGTCGTGTCAAACGCACAAAGCTACCAATCACTTGACACCATCAAAGCTCCCGCTGACTTTGAAAATATTTATTCCCGTCCGCTCTACACTGATTCCCTGGCAAGCAGTTTTGTAATTTTTATTAAGAAAGAGGTTAAAATCCACAAACATATTACACATACCGAACATGTTTACATTCTGGAAGGTGATGGCGAAATGACACTGGGTGACAAAAAATTTAAAATTAAAAAAGGTGACATGGTGTTTATTCCTCAAAACACTCCTCATTCATTAAAAACTACTTCCAAACTACCGGTTAAAGTTGTATCACTCCAGTCGCCAATGTTTGACGGGAAAGACCGTGTCTTCATTGAATAATTATTTTACTCGTTATGTTTTCATTTAAGTCACTTTGCAGACTTTTTATCCAAAGTTGCTCTCCCAAACATTTTTTTGTCATAAAATGAAAAAATAATTCTCCTTCTCAGATTATGCTGTTTTTACAAAAACTTCATTTTGTTTCCGGATATTTTTATTTTTTCACGATGAGAGAATAAAAATACATATGCCTGAACATATTGAAAACAGGAACATTCAGAGGTCATGATAAAAAATATTTTTTACTTTTTCAAAAAAAATATTTTTGTTTGGCTTGCTGGTCTCTTGTTTCAGCTTCACATTGTTAACAAACGTGTGTTAAAAAAATAGTGGTGAATATTTTTTTGTACGTTAATTTTTTTGTTACTTCGTATCAGTAATTAACTAAAACCTAAAAACCATGGCTAAGAAAGCAAAAAAGAAAGCTGCTCCTAAAAAGAAAGCTGCTAAGAAGAAAGCTTCTAAAAGGAAGAAGTAATAAAAAAGCCCCGAAAAATTTCGGGGCTTTTTTTTGACATTTTATTTTGTATTACTCTTACAACCTCCGAACTCCGATACCGGGTTGATCATTCAGTACAAGTTTGCCCCTGTTAAATCCCACACCTTCAAACAAATCTTTTTTTATAAGCAGAGGCCCGTCCAGATCAGCCCAATCAGCCAAAGGACTAAGCTGCGCAGCGGCGGATACCGCGCATGATGTTTCCGACATGCAGCCAATCAATACCTTTAAGTTATGCTTCTGCGCCTCCCGGATTATTTTATAGGCTTCATTCAAACCGGTACACTTCATCAACTTTACATTAATTCCATGGAAACAATCTTTTATCCGGGTTAAGTCAGTCAATCGTTGAAACGACTCATCGGCAATTACAGGTAATGGACTTCTTTCGGTAAGCCATGCCAACCCCGTAAGATCATTCTTCGCAAGCGGCTGCTCTATAAATAAAACATTCTTTTCTTTTAACCAATGTATCATATCAAGCGCCTCTTCTTTTATCTTCCATCCCTGGTTCACATCAACAGATACCGTCTTATCTGTATATGAACGTATCGTTTCAATTATTTTTTTATCTTCATCACTTCCAAGTTTCACTTTTAAAATTTTGAATGCCTCCGCTTCCTTTATTTTCCTGGCAACAACTTCCGGCGCATCCATTCCAATTGTTATAGAAGTATCTGGCGCATCCGCCTTTTGCAGGTTCCAGAACGTATAACAGGCTCTGCCCTCCAATTTACCTTTTAGATCATGTAACGCTATATCAATGCTCGCTTTTGCCGCTGCATTTCCTTCTGCTATAGCATCCACTCTATCTATTATCGTCTCCAGGCAAAACGGTGTTTTGAACTCATCAAGCACTTTACCTGCTTTGATCAAAAAATCCGAAACTGTTGTATGATCTTCTCCCAAGTAGGGCGGCATTGAGGCTTCCCCATATCCGACAATTCCATCACACACTATTTCAGTAATAACCACAGGTGTTATAGTCCGGTAATTCAAAGCGATCTTGAAGGGATGCCTGAACTCAAGAGTATATGGAGTATAATGAAGTTTCAAATAAAGGATTTTTGCGAATATACTCAGAATTGGTTATTGGTTGTCGGTTGTTTGTTGTGTTCCTGTCCCAAACAACCAACAACTGACAACAATTAACTATTTTTCAATCATCCTTGCCTGTATTTTAAAATTCATGTAAGTTTGTGAAAGATAACTAAAACAATATACTATGTTAAAGAAACTACTTCTATTCGCACTTCCCGCTTTGTTTTTGATTTCCGGTTGTAATAACTCAAAAAAAGATGATGATAATGTTCCTGGAATGTCGCAGTATGACCTGAGCTCCTATGGTGCACCTGTTACGATCAACGTTCCCGATACGACAAAAACAAAACTTGAGATCGTGGCACAGGGCTCGGGGTCCATTGAGATCAGATCCGGAAAAGATTTTCAAATCAGTGTTACCCCGGATGAAGGTGATTTTCCTCTTAAGAAAAGTGATATCTCTTCGGATGATGTGAAAAAATTCAAACGCTACGTGGTTGATGAACCGACAAGCCTGATCTGGGAATCACAGGTAAGCGGACTTGAGCCGGAATTCCATTTTTACACTATAATAAAAACAGGAAAAGACAGCTATCTGATCGAAGACATCAAAGAAGGTGATCCGTTTTCAGAGAAAGCTATTCAGAAAATGGTCGATGCCGCAAAAAGCATTAAAGCAAAAGAAGCCGGAAATTCATAATCCTGAAACTTAAACTAAAAGTGAAGGGCCACCCTGAATATTCAGGATGGCCCTTCACTTTTATAATCACTTCACAAGTAATTGTTACTGAGCCTCCATTTTATTTTTATTGCGCTTACGTTCATTTTCATCGAGGTATATCTTTCTGAGACGAATAGCTTTAGGTGTTATCTCAACATATTCATCTCCCTGGATATATTCCATCGCTTCTTCAAGCGAAAAATTAACCTTCGGGGCAATGCGCATCTTAGCATCACTGCCAGATGCCCTCATATTTGTTAATTTTTTCTCTACACAAATATTTACAAGCATGTCATCAGGGCGAATATTTTCCCCAATTATCTGACCGGTGTATACCTCTTCCCCCGGATCCACAAAAAATCTTCCCCTGTCCTGTAAATTATTAATTGAATAACTTACAGATGTACCCTTTTCTTTCGATATCAACACTCCTGCGATACGTCCGGGGATAGGACCCTTCCACGACTCAAACGCTTTAAAACGATGTGCCATTATAGCTTCACCGGCAGTCGCTGTCAGCACATTATTACGTAATCCTATTATTCCGCGGGAAGGGATATTGAATTCAAGGTGGATCAGATCACCCTTTGGTTCCATAGCGATCATGTCACCTCTGCGCTGTGATACAAGATCGATTACTTTGCTTGACGTTTCCTGCGGAGTGTCAACAGTAAGCACCTCGACCGGTTCATGTTTCACTCCATCTATTTCTTTGACAATTACCTGTGGCTGGCCAAGCTGCAACTCATAACCTTCACGGCGCATGGTCTCCACCAATATTGATAAATGTAAAATTCCCCTTCCGAAAACAATATACGAATCGGGTGATTCTGTTTCTTCCAGCCGCATAGCCAGGTTCTTTTCCAGCTCCTTAAATAAACGGTCACGCAAATGGCGCGATGTTACATACTTTCCATCCTTACCATAAAATGGGGAGTTGTTAATGGTAAACAGCATACTCATGGTAGGCTCATCAATATCAATAGGTGTAAGTCCTTCCGGTTTTTCAAAATCGGCAATAGTATCGCCAATATCAAAACCTTCAATGCCGGTAATGGCGCATATATCACCTGCACGCACTTCGGTAGCTTTTGTTTTTCCCAACCCGTCAAAAACGAATAAGTCCTTTATTCTTCCTTTTACAATGGACTGATCCCGCTTCACCAATGATACCGGCATATTTTCTTTTATAATACCACGGTAAACTCTTCCGATTGCAATCCGGCCAACAAATGAAGAGTAATCCAATGATGTTATTTGCATCTGCAGTGTTCCTTCACGAAAGGGTGCAGAAGGTATCTTTTCAATTATGGTTTCGAAAAGATAGGTGATATCAGTAGTAGGTGTTTTCCAATCCGGACCCATCCACCCCTGCTTTGATGAACCATAAACGGTCGGAAAATTCAATTGCTCCTCAGTTGCATCCAGATTAAAGAACAATTCAAATATTGAGTCATGCACTTCATCCGGACGACAATTTGGTTTATCCACCTTATTAACTACAACAATAACTTTTAGTCCATGCTGCAATGCCTTTTGTAATACAAACCGTGTTTGCGGCATAGCACCTTCAAAAGCATCAACAAGTAACAATACGCCATCAGCCATATTGAGCACCCGCTCCACCTCACCGCCAAAATCGGCATGGCCGGGTGTATCAATAATATTAATCTTGGTCCCTTTATAGATTACCGAAACGTTCTTGGCAAGTATTGTTATTCCCCGCTCCCGCTCAAGGTCATTATTATCAAGAATAAGCTCCCCGGTTTCCTGGTTATCCCGGAATATCTTTGATGTATGAAGCATTTTGTCAACCAATGTGGTTTTTCCGTGGTCAACGTGGGCAATAATGGCTATGTTACGTATACTTTGCATAAATCCTCATTTTTTGAGAGGTGCAAAGGTAGCATTAATTTAGGAAAGAACATGCTCTTTAAAACATTGCACGGGAAGCTACTCTGTATTTCTTAGCCGTTATAGTTTTATTCTTGGGGTATTTTATTGCAAAAGACAGGTTGAGCTTTTTCATTTCATCGGGTTGAAGTGTATATTTCCACGTAAGTTTACCTGTAATAATATCCTTTTCAGCCTTTGATAGCTCGATCTCTTCTACAGAAATATCACCTTGCTGCGATATCGGAAGCTGGTCATTTATTTCTATCTGAACCGGAGTTTTACGGTTGTTTTTTATCACTATCTCATAAGCATAGGCTTCCTTTTTTGTTGAACCAATAAACTTTTGTGTGCTGAAATCCTTTTGCTTGGTACGGGTAACAATGATCTTATTGTCGCGGCCAAGAGACAGATCAAGTGTGTCATCTACACTTCGTGTCTGGATATAGGATTGTCCCACATATGTACCTCCATAATATACATTAGCCGGACCCTCAACAAGATCAAGGTCTTCCCAACCTGTTATGCGCGCAATCAGAAATGCATCCCGATCAATTTTAGGAGAACTGAAGTGCTGGAATGTTGCAGGCAAATTGTATGTGGTTACATCCACAATATAAGGTTTGGAGTCGGCAGGTATGGAATACGCTGTTTTAATTTCGAAATCAGCACTTAGCTCTGATACTTGAATTTGCTCATACTGGACTTGTTGTACCCTCCCTTTAAATTCCTCGCGGGTTATTGTACTCCCAGCCTTACTATCCGCATCAATTAACGGTGCACTATATTTTTGCATTGAATAATTTTGCTGCTTTAAATTCATGTTACTTTGATAGTTATAATTGCTTGCATAATTCAAATACCATGCATCCATTTCCGGCTTTGACGCACTTCGCATAGGATCTGCGGTTGACAAACGCATCTTTACATCTTTCCAGTCAACACCGGTATTATTGAACACCTTTGCCCTGTACTTAAGTTCAATTGGTTTATTCACATCCTCTGCTTTCAGATCGTAGCTGGGTGCCCAACCGGCATCGGTTACAATATATTTTAACTCAATGTTACACATGGTTTTCGCTGATGACATAAGCAATATACTTACCTCAGCCATTGGCATATTAAATCGGGCATTCAATTCATTCAACTGCTGATTGGCTTTTACAAGCACCTCGTTGAGTTTGCGGTCTTTCTTTTCAATCTTCCCAACTTCATCATTAATTTCCCGTATACGTAAGCGATAAAAATCAGCGATAGCCTTTAGTTCAATTACAGAAAGTGCTTTATCTTTTCCGCTCAGGTTCTTATTCTCGATCAGGAGGTTCTTTTCTGTTACAAAAGCATCCTTCTCATTCCTGAGTTGGATCAATGCATCATTCAGGTACTGAACTGAATCTTTAAGCTGCTTCACACGGGGCTGATCATCCTGTTTGGACAAATAATTTATCTCATCTGAAACGGACAAGATTGCGACATCACCGCTGATATTCACCTGTACACTTTTTGAAACTAATTTTTGCGACAAGCCGGTGAACACTATTTTGTTTCGCCCTGCAGCAAGTGATACCTGTTTGCTTTGCGTTACCTCCGCTCCATCCAGGTATACGATCACGGACTGAACCGGGCTACTGATCTCCTGCTGAGCTTCTGCTTTAAAAATGCAGGGAACACAGAACATTGCTGCAATAAACAAATTCATTATTTTCATAAATATTTTTTTTGAAATTATACATCGCAAATAATGTGCAAAAAAAATAAGCCCCCAGATGGAGGCTCATGTTATTTCTTTTCGGCACCGGCGATGGCCGGTGTTGTATCCTGAAGATAGACCTCGGAACAATCCCTGTATCGGATGGGGTTTGCAGGAAGTCTTTTCACACGTGATTTTATCAGCCTGTAATTTTCATCGTACCATAACATCATTATGGGCGCGTCATTCATCATTACCTGTTCGGCCTGTGCAAAATACATATAGCTTTCATCACGTGTTTTAGCAGTCCGTCCCTTTTCAAACAATTTATCAAACTCAGGGTTTTTATACCGGGTTGTATTAGGAAATGAAGGCTTATCAAGCGATTCAGGCACCGGGGCGCCATAGAACATCCACAAAAAGCTTTCCGGATTCGGATAGTCTGCAAGCCAGCCTGCACGGAGAATATCGGCACGTGCATATTTGGCATCCTCCAGCTTTTGTGCCAATGTCTTCACTTCAAAATCAACTCTTATGCCCAACACATCCATCAACTGCTTCTGTATTTCAAGGGCTACTTTTGTATTTTTTGCACCTCCGCTATTAAGAACTACCTTAACAACCGGAAACGTCTTTTTATCTTTATACCCGCTTTCGTAGAACAACCGATTGGCCATGTCAGGATTGTAATCGTAACCCTTAATTTTAGTTATATCATACTCCTTAAACGATGGAGGCGAAACACCATATATTCCGGGTCCGTAGGCTTCGCCTTTCAATATATCGTCGATAATTTTATTACGGTTAATAGCATAAGAGAATGCCTTTCGCACACGAACATCATCAAATGGCGGGCGTGTAAGGTTAAACTCATAATAATTGCTTGCCATTTCAGGGGTCCGTTCAAGGATATACCCTACTGTTTTATTTTTAAATTGTTCGATCTGCTTTTCCACGAGGCTTCGGACGGACTCAGAAGGGAGTCCAAGTACAACATCAACCTCACCCTTTTCAAAGGCTTCAAGTTGAGCCGACTTTGTGCCCAGTATTTTCATTACAAGACTATCAACAAAAGGCAATTGGTTGCCAAACGAATCCACACGATGATAATTGGGGTTTCTCAACAAAACAACATTACCCGCCTTTTTATCATTTACCCCGAACATGAATGGTCCGGTACCTGTATGAAGCTCATTACCATATTTCTCTACCCCTTCTTTAGGCACAATTGAGGCTATCGGACTTGCCAATATATATAGGAAGGAGGTACTTGGAACCTGCAGAATGATCTGTACCGTATAATCATCTATCACTTTTACTCCTTCAAGGCCCGAAGCAGGCTTACCTTTAGCCGATGCTTCATAATACTCAATAGCACCTTTGACATTGTTTTTGAACGATGAGGCAAAATTTACATTATCAGGACTCTGACTACATAGTAATTCGAATGAGTATTTTACATCAGAGGCTTTTACTTCCCGACCCTTACCTTCCGGGAAACATTCGTCATCCTGAAAAAACACACCTTTTTTAAGGTGAAAAGTATACGTGGTTCCGGCAGGATCTATCTCCCATTTTTCAGCAATACCGGGGTTTACCGACAAATCATTTACACTAAATTTGACCAAACCTTCATATATCTGGTTCGCCAGGAAACTTGAAACAGCATCCGCAAGAGCAATGGGATACAACGTCTGGTAATCATCCGTTTCACTAATCGTAAACGTTCCCCCATAGACACGATCCCCCTTGGCAGGCTCATGTGATCTTTTTGAACCTCCGCCTGAACATGATACTATAAGAAAACCTATTACAATACCTGCAAACAGTGAGATTTGACGAATTATCCTTGGCCTATACAACATTTACTCCTTTTAGCTTATTAATAATGGACTGCAAGGATAACACAACTTTAATTAAATAACAAATATAAAGCCCATTAACAAGCCTAATAGTTGGGGTTAATTTTTTTTATATACTTTTAGCAGCTCTATTAAAAAGAAGATTATTATATTTGTCAGAATAATTAGTAAAAATTATCAGGTTTTATTTTGAATTTCTGAAATAACATTATAATATTGCGGTTCCAAAAATAATGGGTAACCTTATTTTTAATATTACAAAAATGAAGAAACTTCTATTATTTGCAGTTATTAGCCTACTACTTGCGGCCTTCCAGGCAAATGCAGGGGTTATTGTACTTGAGGGCAATTACCAGGGAAAAAATCTTTTTGTGCAAAACCCTTTTGGTAGTTCAGGTGTCGGATTTTGCGTGATGGAAGTTTTGGTGAATGATCAGGTAACAACCGATGAGATCAACTCAAGCGCTTTTGAAATAGATTTCAAAAATTTCCAATTGAAACTGGGTGACAAAATCGAGGTTAAGATTAAGCATAAAGATGACTGTAAACCCAAAGTTCTGAATCCTGAGGTTTTAAAGCCAAGAAGCACTTACGAAGTACTTTCAATGAAAGTTGAAAAAGACGGCACTTTAAAATGGTCCACAAAAGGTGAAACAGGAAAGCTTCCTTATGTTATTGAGCAATTTGTATACACAACCTGGAAGAAAGTAGGCGAAGTTGAAGGTAGCGGATCTACCGATGTTAACGAATATTCATTTAAGATCGTTCCACATTCAGGCAAAAACCAATTCAGGGTGAAACAGGTTGATTATACCAACCAGCCCCGCTTATCAAAACCTATCGACTACCAGTCAACTTCTCCTACGCTTGATTTTATGCCGAAGAAGGTAAGTAATGTTATAGAATTTGTGCAACAGGCAAACCCTAAGGCTGGAGAAGAAACAATGTTTGAGATATATGATCAATATGGTAACATTGTTAAGAAAGGTTTTGCCAAACAAGTGGACGTTTCTAACCTGCAAAAGGGTGTATATTACATCATATATGATGGCAAATCCGGCGAGTTTGTAAAGAAATAAAACAACATTATATAATACATTACATGATCCCGGTAATAATTATCGGGATCATTTTTTTATACTACCTATCATGTATCTACGCGTTGAACATATCGGAATTGCAGTGAAAAGCATCAATGATTCCAATGAACTGTTCAGAAAACTATTGGGGGATCCGCATTATAAAGTTGAGCAGGTTGATAGCGAAAAGGTATCCACTTCATTCTTTAAGATCGGTGATAATAAAATAGAATTACTGGAAGCAACCGCTCCGGATAGCCCTATCGCTAAGTTCATTGAAAAAAGAGGCGAAGGTATTCACCACATCGCGCTTGAAGTAGATGACATTTACAAAGAGATGAAACGCCTGCAAACAGAAGGCTTTACGTTACTTTCAGCTGAACCCCAAAAAGGCGCCGACAATAAACTTGTCTGCTTTTTACACCCTAAAAGCACCAATGGTGTACTGATAGAGCTTTGCCAGGAAATAAAATAACCCTGCCTGCAGAGATAATTGCTTGCGCGGTGAAGGAAGGTTTAAAGGTTTAAAGTTAAAAGTTCGTCTGCGAGGACTTTGTCCTTAGCCATTAACAACGTATGTAACCCGACACACTTTCCGCCTTCAATATGATGTACTGAATCATCAATGAAAAGTGTTTCCGAAGGATTGAGTTTATTTTCTGAAATTACTAATTGAAATATTTCCTTATTTGGCTTTCGCATTCCAACCTTATGGGAATAATATTCCTTTTCAAAAATACCCGACAGATCTTTTAACCCGAAATTCTTATTTAATATTTCATTGACCGCCTCTAAGTGAATCTCATTTGTATTGCTTAATAAAAACAACCTGTATTTTAACCTCAGCTTTTCAAGCAGCCTCAACCGTTCAATCGGAAAGTCAAGCAGCATAGCATTCCATGCCTCATTAATTGTCTTGTCATCAATATTATTTTGCAATAAACCTCTTATCCCATTACGAAATTGCCGGGAGGTAATTGCTCCCGTCTCAAAATCCTCAAATAGCTTTTTATCCTTCTGTTCAGCATAAATAGCATCGAATGAACCGAAATCAGGCGCAATTTTCTGAAAGGCTTTTGTTGTTAATGAGTAATCCAGATTAAGCAACACTCCCCCGAGATCAAAAATTATGTTTTTAATAATTAAGGTCACGACTTTGTAGTTCTGCTTGAATATGTTGTAAATAAAAAGCCTCATATTTCTATAAGGCTTTAGGGAACGAAACCATGCCCCCTATTGTACCAAATATACGAGGATTTGTAATTAATTTCTAATCTCAAAAACTTTATTTCAACTCACGAAAAATAGTTCAAGAAAACATGATGATTTTATAACTGCATTCAAAGCAATTATTCTTATCAAAGATGGGGAAACATTTTTACTGATTTTTCCCTTTGACAAGGACGATTTCGACAATACTCCTTTTGCTAAAAAAAGCGGGCTCAGTAAAATTTCATGGAGTTTAATGAGAAAGGGAACTAGACTCCGAATTGGTTGCCTAAATACATATTATAATCATAAAAAAATAATAGTATTTTTTGATTATAATACGAAAATATAGTATATTTGCCCCTATTATGATAAAAAGAACATTATATGAAAAAATTACGGGTCAGCTTTTTAAAGGTAAGGCTATTATTATTTTAGGAGCAAGACAGGTAGGAAAAACTACCATATTAGAGGAGCTTCAAAAAAATATAGATGGGAAATTTCTTTTCTTAACTGCTGATGAGCCTGATGTAAGAGAGCGTTTAACAAACGTTACTTCTTCTCAACTCAAACAGGTAATCGGAGATAACAGGATAGTGGTGATTGATGAAGCGCAACGAATTAAAAATATTGGGCTTACGCTTAAACTTATTACCGATCAGATAAAACATGTACAATTGGTAGCTACCGGGTCATCTGCCTTCGAACTTGCCAATGAAATCAATGAACCTCTTACAGGACGTAAATACGAGTATAGCCTATTTCCTATTTCTGTAAAAGAAATGATAGATCATCATGGGGCGATGGAAGAAAAAAGAATGCTTGAGACACGTCTTATTTATGGAATGTACCCAGAAGTGGTAATAAATCCCGGAAAGGAAAAGAGAGCGCTTGAAAATCTTACCGGAAGTTATTTGTATAAAGATATTTTTTCTTTTCAGGAAATCCGAAGGCCCAATGTGGTCGAAAAACTTTTGCAAGCTCTTGCATTACAGGTTTGCAATGAAATTTCCTATAATGAACTGGCACAAATTATATCGGCCGATCCTGTCACAGTTGAGCGGTATATTGGCTTGCTTGAACAGGCATTTGTAATTTTTCGCCTGTATTCACTGAGCCGAAATCATCGCAACGAATTGAAAAAAAGCAGAAAGGTTTATTTCTATGACAATGGTATCCGCAATGCACTGATTGCCAATTTCAATCCATTGTCATTGCGCCAGGATACTGGAGCACTTTGGGAAAATTTTATGGTGAGCGAACGTATAAAACATACGCACTACAACGACATTTATTGTAACCGATTCTTCTGGCGCACCTTGCAACAGCAGGAAATTGATTATATAGAAGAGCGGGAAGGGAAATTATTTGCGTTTGAATTTAAATGGAATAAAAAAGTGAAACCAAAGTTCCCGAAAACATTTGCATCGGCTTATCCAAATGCAGAAATGAAAATGGTTACACCGGATAACTATGAAGAGTTTATAACGTAAATTATAGGATGCAAGAACAACTCATATTTCGAGCTAGCACCGTAAATAATTTGCATGAAGGGAATCCAATATAAAGTAGATGATCTTTTTCACTAAATAATATGTAAACACAATAAGGTAACATTAAATATTAGAATCCCTGAAGTAGGCCTTAATAAGTATTGGAACAATTCATCATATTTAAAAATATTTTTTCAAACGCTGTTTTTCCATATAATCCAATCAGGGCGCATTAACTACCACATTTATACTACATCCGTTTTTATCGGTAATTTTATTGCATACAGGCCCGGGCACAGGTGACTTTTATACCTGTTAATGTATCCATCCGGCCAGGAATAACTATACGGGATTGTGCCTCCTGCAGCAGTAACCATTATCCATTCTTTGCAACCACAGTTGGTACAATTGGCCGTGCCCTTGGTAAAATTTCCGATTAAGGGTAGCGGGGGAGTTAAAATGGCAATAGCAGTGGCCGTGCAAGCATTTACATCAGTAACAGTTACCGTGTAATTACCTGCGGCAAGGCCTGTAGCGGTTTGTGTGGTTTGTCCATTACTCCAGGCATATATGTAAGGAACACTTCCGCCGTTAGGATTTGCGGAAGCTGTTCCATTGCTGTTTCCGCAGCTTGGCGAAGTAATGGTTGTACCTGAAGTAAGCGTACATCCGCAATTGTTGATCGTAATGGTTTTATAAACCGAATCCCTGCTGCATATCCCATCCACCACTAATGATACGGTGTATGTGCCCGGATTGGTATAGGTAATACCCCCCGGATTCTGTTGAGTGGAAGTAGAAGGGGATGCGCCGGGAAAATACCATTTATACAGATAACTGTTTGTATCGCATGTAAGGGCGCTAGTTATGGAGGATGTAAACTGAGTAGCGGAGTTGCTGCACACGCTGGCCGGTGTATTGAAACTAGCCGTAGTAGTGTTGTTATCCCCACAACTGTTGCCGCAGAATTTTGCAACTATAACATCCCCGCCGGGTATCATTCCCGTTGTTCCTCCTGCATAATTTGTTTGAAACGCACCTGCAGTTACCGGAAAGCCGCCAAAGCTACTCCCGGTTACATAAACATAATTTTGCCAGGTTGCAATACCACCTGCGCCGAAGTCTAAATCATCATGCCCGCTTCCTCCTATAAATGTGCTGCATATACGTTTACCCGAAGGCCCGAATTTAGTAACAAACATATCTTCAGGGCCATCACCGTTTGGCCCGTTTCCTCCCGCAAACACTTTCTGGAGAGCGCAGGTATTCATAGGAAAGTTTCCGTTATCTGCATCTTCCCACTCTCCGAATATATATATATGTTTCCATTATCGTCAGCAGCACATCTGAATGCCCATTCCTGCCGGTACCCTCCATGATAAGTAGCCCATAACCGTGCGCCGGTGGAATTAAATTTTATTACAAAAACATCATAACTGCCTCCCGTGACTGACTGAAATACCGTGTTGCCGGCAACTGCACCCACCGGAAAATTTGTTGCGCTTGTATATCCTGTAATTACTGTGTTGCCGGATAAATCTATAGTTATATCACACCCTATGTCCCTCCCATTTCCCCCATAGTGAGTAGCCCATAACCGCACACCGGTAGGATCAAATTTTAATATGAAGGCATCATAATCAAACCCCGCGAAGGCTTTTGCGGCTTGAAATACTGTATTGCCTGCTACTGCCCCCGTAGGGAAATTGGTTGATGCTGTCGTTCCGGTAACAAACAAATTACCGGAACCATCCAAGATTATGCCTCTGCCTCCATCAATATCATTTCCTCCATAATAAGTTGCCCATAACCGATTGCCCGTGGCATCAAATTTTAGAATACAGGCATCTCCCGCAAAACCACAGGCAGTCTGAAATACAGTATTCCCTGCAGTCGCCCCTACGGGAAAATCTAATGATTGCGCGTCCCCGGTAATAGCAATATTATTTGAAATATCCGTTGCTATGTCAAAACCGTACTCATCTCCGGTACCTCCGTAATAAGTAGCCCATAATCGTAATCCCAGAGGATTAAACTTTAATAAAAAAATATCAAATCCCCCTGCATTACTTGTCTGGGCTACAGTATTTCCGGCAATTGCACCTACAGGGAAAGTTACTGAAGATGTAGCCCCTGTAACAACTATATTACCCAACAAATCTGTAGCTAAGCCATAACCTACATCATTACCGCTTCCGCCATAGTAGGTAGCCCATAATCGCGTTCCAGCGGGATCGAATTTTACTATAAATGCGTCACCGTAACCCAATGCTGTGCCTCCCTGATAACCCGCCTGAAATACTGTATAGCCAGTTGCTGCAGCAGCAGGAAAAGCTGTTGAGAAGGTATATCCTGTAATGGCCGAATTCCCTGTCTTATCCGTAGTTATAGCGCTGGGAAGTTCCTTACTATTGCCCCCGTAATAAGTGGCCCATGCATAAGGATCTATGATGAGAGAATACGAGGGATTGTATGCTTCAACCAGGAACATAACTAAAGCGCTGTCCTTAGCCTGGTACCGGGTTTTCGCTAAAGTGTATTTGGCTTTTATGTTTATTACCTCTCCGTTTATTAACTGGTAAACTTTTGGAAGGATTTCTTCCAATGTTCCCATTACAGTTTCTACTTTTACGGTGTATGACAAATTCGCACCCCTGCTAAGCGGCTTTTTTTATTAAATCTACCATATGAGGCCATCGATTACTTTTTTTATGAGCTCTGAGATTAACAATATACTGAGCGCCACTAATACTCCATCGTTGCCCTGATAGT
>JACPDY010000025.1 GCA_016183775.1 Bacteroidota bacterium | reverse complement strand
TTTCTTTGGTCAGAAAAATCGCCTTAAACATTATTCGGGCATACAAAGGTGACAAAAGAAGCCTTAAAAGACGAAGACTTCAGGCTGGATGGCGAAATGATTATCTTGAAGAATTGTTAAAATCTTGATGCGGTGGCCCTGCCAGGCAATAATAGCAATACCCGGGCTGGTTGAAAAGTATTACCTTTTGCAGGTTATTCATGAGGCTAAAATACATTTTTTTTGTATTAAGACTTAATTTATGCTCCTATTAATATGTATAAAGTGGAATCTGTAATCGTAAACTTTATGCAGCACTATCACAAAACTGATCCTGATGATAAAATCATTGCATTTCAAAGACTCCGGAATGAAATTTTAAAAGAGACAAGATCACCTGAAGAATCAGCGGCGCTTGAAAATTTCGATGTAATATCCTGGATCGACAGCAAAATTGAGAGACGGCCGTTTGAAGAGGTGATAAAAAGGAAATCGAAATCTGTCAGCGGCTGAGTATTAAATGTTATTAAGGAAAATGGCTCAGGGAGCGGTAAGGTTAATATTTATACTACATCCGTTTTTATCCTTAACATTTATCGAATAGGATCCCGGGCAAAGGTTATTTTTATACCTGTTGATATATCCATCCGGCCAGGTATAACTATACGGGCTTGTTCCGCCCGCGGCAGTTACCATTAACCACTCTTTACAACCACAAGCAGAACAGCTGGCAGTTCCTTTGGTAAATTGCCCTGTTATGGCGGGCGGAGAAATGACACTTACAGTAGCAGAGGAAGAACAACCATTACTATCGGTTACTTTTACTGTATAAATACCGGCTGCAAGGCCCGTAGCCGTTTGCGCGGTTTGCCCGTTACTCCACGAATAAGTGAACGCCGGAGTTCCACCCGACATACTTGCTGCGGCACTTCCATTACTGCCCCCATTACAACTTACATTCGATTGTACCGATGCGCCGGCAGCACCTCCGCTGCCACCGGTTATTACCGCAGTATCCGTTTTAGTACAACCATTAACATCCTTAACAGTTAAAGTATAGGAACCGACTGCAAGACCGCTTGCTGTTAAGCCGATAGAACCCGAACTCCACGTATAGGTTAATGAACCGGTACCACCTGCTGCTGCAACACTTGCACTTCCTGTCGGAGATCCGCAGCCGGCGGCTACCGTAGTTATGGTGGTTGTTATTGCCCCGGGTTCTGTGATAGTTACAGTACTGACGAGTGTACACCCTGCAGCATCTTTTACCGTTACCGTATATATTCCTGCAGCCAATCCGGTAGCGGGTTTTCCGGTAGCACCATTGCTCCAGTTATATGTGTATGGACTGGTACCGGCAAAAGGATTTATAGTTGCGGAACCTGTGCTCACACCATTACATAAAAGAGGAGTTCCCGATATACCATTCGCCATTGGCCCGCCAAAAGATGTAACGGTTTCAACATCAGTCATAGTGCAGCCATTGGCATCTGTTACCGTAAGTGTATATGTTCCAGCTCCAAGTCCCGTGGCGGTTTGTGCAGCCGCGCCATTGCTCCATGAATACAAATAACCAGGTGTTCCCCCGCCTACAGTAATAGCGGCATAACCTGTTGGAGAACTACAAGAGCTGGAATTTACAGACCATGTCATTTTCCTCATCTGCTTAGGTTGAGTGAAGGTAACCGTTGAAGTTGATTTACATGAGCCTTCACTGACTGTTAGAGTATATGTTGAAGGTGAAGCCGAGAATCCTGTGACAGGGATTGTTGTACCTGTAGTTGTTCCGCTGATGCCATTACTCCAGCTATAGCTATAAGGCCCTCCGGAACCACCACTAATAATAATATTGGCGCTACCGCTGCTTCCATCATAACATCCCACATTGGCCGCCAGGTTTGCCTGCGCCGAAAATGTGCAGGTACATGCATTAACATAAATGTTTTGCGTTACAGAATCACAATTATTCCCTACTACTAACTTTACCGGGTATGTACCGGGCGCACTGAAAACTATACCTGTTGGCTTTTGTGCACTCGAAGTACCTGGTGTTCCACCCGGAAATGTCCATGAATAAGCAAGAGCTATGCTATCACAGGCAGCAACTGCCGAAAAACTAACCGGCTGTCCGGCACAAAATGTTGAAGGAGTTGAAGTAATTGAAAGAGTGCTCTTGATGCCTCCACAAGTACTGATGTATAACTTAGCTAAAGTCGCATCTGAGTTCCCGCCACAGGCAGTTTGAAATGCGCCTGCTGTAACAGGATAAGTACATGTACTTGTTGCCACGAGGTAAACAAAACATCCATCTATAGCAATGCAACCGCCTGTACCATCAGTACCTGAATTAATACCGTTTACTTCATTATTAGGATCAGTGGGTAAACCAATACCAAGATACCCGGAGCATATTAAATTTCCCTTCGGTGTAAAAGATGAAATAAACTGGTCTTCTGAACCAAGAAAGAACTGTTGGTAAGCACAACTTGTCACAGGTAAATCCAAAGGACTATATGTATCACCCGATAAAACAATATTGTTACTTGCATCACAGGCAACGCCGCCAATTTCCTCCTCATACTTTCCACCAAAATACGTACCCCATTGTCTGACACCAGCACTATTGAATTTTATAACAAATGCATCACGACCAAATCCTGCGTTAAGTGCAGGTTGATAAGACCCAAGCGTTGAAATAGCATTTGTTGAAAGGGTATGTCCGGCAAGTATAATATTCCCAAGAGCATCAGTTGCAACAGCGCCTCCCATATCATCACCCGTACCACCATAATATGTAGCCCACAACCTGGCGCCCAGGGGACTGAATTTAAAAAGAAATGCATCCGCGACTCCCCCTCCATAAGCCATTTGATGTCCTGACAAAGCGGGAAAATTGGTTGAAGTTGTATACCCGGAAATATATACATTCCCTGACAACACATCATAAATAATACCGCCAGGAATTTCTGCGCTTGTCCCTCCCACATAGCTGCCCCATGTTCTGCCTCCGGTTGGAAGAAATTTTGCTACGTAAACATCCAGAGTGCCGCTTATTGCCGTTTGAAAAGCTCCTGCAGTTGAAATTGTAGTTGTGGAATATGTTCTCCCATACAAATAAACATTTTGTCCATCTGTCGCGACATCCGATCCTGTATCCCAATTTGTACCACCATAATAAGTCGACCACAAACGCAATCCCGCGGGAGTAAACTTGATCAGGAATGCATCAAAAGTACCTCCGCCATAAGTGCTTTTATGTACTGTATTGCCTGCCGAAAAACCAATTGGAAAATTAGTTGAATTGGTTGCTCCTGCAACGATTATATTTGACGAAGCATCTGTAATAATACCATTCCCCGAATCACCACCCGTTCCTCCACAATACGTAGCCCAAACAAGTCCCCCATTGGCATTCATTTTAACCACAAAAGCATCACTGCCTGTTGCACTTGCAACCTGAAACGCTCCGGCAGAAACAGGCAGGTTAGTTGAATTTGTGTTTCCTGTAAATAGTACGTTACCTGATGCATCAGTGGTAACTGAAGTGCCATTTTCCCATGAACTTCCTCCATAATAGGTTACCCAGGGATCAATTATCAAAGGGTACGAATGGTTCCAGGTTCCGAGTTCAAAGTTCAAAGTTGTTTCATGCAAAACATACCGTGCTTTCACATCTACAATTTCACCATCAATATTTTGATAAACTCTCGGCATGTATTCACCAAGAGGTCCAATTGAAGTTGCAATTATTAATCGTGCAGTGAGCCCCGTTGAACTATTTTCATTAACAATTTTTAATTCGGTGGCGCCACTATATTTTAATTTTATTTGGTTCGGATCCGCTCCGGGATTTACAATAATATCATATTTCAAACCCTGCGCCTTACCTCCATAATATTTCACATCAATGTTGTTGTAAATATTTTTTACTGTTACTTCATTGTAGGAATTTACATGAGTAATTCCGGCAGGGCAATGCGTATAATAGTAATTTGTATACCCCTCGAGCTTATCCGTTGTAACAACCTCCGCGTCTGTGTTGCCACCTTCAAAGTCTACGTCTAGCCTGTGCAGCTTCTGCACTTGTTTATCTAAAAGCTCCTGTTTTGTTTTATCCTCATTGTCTTCAGTTAACTTTCCTTCGCTTTCCAGTTTTTCCACTTGCTCTCCCACTTCATGCATTATATCATTTAAGTTATTTAGCACATAGGTGATTCCCGTCTTTTTCAGATAAACATCATACCCACCGCCGGCACCTTTGAACAGCATACCTGGTACAGGGCGTTGAGCCATGTCAATTAATTGGCCTCTGTTCTCGGTAAAATTTATTCCGGCTCCCCTGAGCCCTTCGACTCCGCTCAGGCCATGCGGGGTCGACGGGTTACCACGCAGGGGGGCATTCGTGCTTTGCTGTCCCTGCTTGACTTCATTGTTCTCTTCCCGCAACTCCTTCTCAGCTTTAGCAGGCCATACCAATAAAAACGATAAAACAAACAGGAATAATGGATTCCTCATAAATCTGTCCCTTTCCCTTTATTAATTATTAGATACAAAATCTAAGCTAATTTAAGCCCATTATACGACCTTCCATATATACTTATCTCAATTTTAATCAATTTATTAAACTTCCATATAACTATTTTATTACAAATACACTATTTAATAAGTATATTTAGATAATTATTATTAATCTTCCATGAGTAAATCAAATCACCTTTTTGAATTGATAAATTCACTGGACAAACAGGAAAAAAGGTATTTCCAGCTGTTTGCCGGAAAGAATTCAACGGGAGGGCGTGATAATTATATAAAGTTGTTCAATGCCATCCGCAAACAAAAAGCTTACAATGAAGATAAACTTAAACAGCAATTTAAAAACACTCCCTTGTATTCAGGTTTTGCCGTAACAAAACATAATTTATATGAATTGATATTAAAAGCCCTTGACATATACCATGCGGAAGGAAGCACTGAAAATATTATAAACAGAAAGATCCACCAGATCGGGATATTATTTGATAAAAAACTCTATAACCAGGGTCTCAGGCTTACCAGGAAAACGGCCATTATCGCTCAAGCGCATCACCGGCAAAAGCAACTGATGGAATTGATCGATTGGGAGATGAAGATATTACACGCACAAACAGAGATCAAATTACTGAACGAAAAAATTATCGTTTCTCATAAACAAAAACTTCGCCTGCTAAAAGAAGAGGAGCAGCTTCATCTTTTAACTAAATGGAATTATGAAAACTTTGTTACGTTAAAAACAAAATGGGTACAGACAAAAAACAAAAGAATATCATCCGGCTTATTACATCTGCATGAAAGAGAATTACTTTCCCTGCCGGCAAGGATCAGCTATTACAACACACTCAGCGGCTATCTCTTTTCCATAAACGATACAAAAGGCGCCTACAATGCGCTCGCAAAATTCTCAGCCTTAATTGAAGAAAACCCTTCCATAAAGAACGATTATCTTGCGCAATATGTAGCGGCTCTCAATAACATGAATCTGCTACTCTTTAACTCAGCTGATTATAATCAAATACTTGCCAATGTTCAAAAGCTTCGTGAAATAAAAACAAAATCTGCTGCTAACAACCAACATATCCTGGAAAGAATCATCAATACGGAAATGAGTGTTTATAACGTCCGTGGAGATCTTTCAGCGGCCGGAAATACAATACTGCAGGCAAAGGAAATGCTGCGATCAAAAAAGGTGAGCGATGTTTACAAACTATTGTTCCTTATTCATTTTTTCAGTTTTCATTTTACAAGAAAAGAATTCAGGGAAGCACTCAACTACCTCAATAGCATACTTAATGAAACCAATATTGATCTCCGGCAGGATATCCAAAAAACAGCAAGGATCCTTAACCTGATCCTTCATTACGAAATGCAGCACTATGATTACCTGCCCAGCCTTGTGCAATCAGCCCAACGGTTTTTCAGGAAAATTGACCAGCATGATGATTTTGAAAATACCTTTTTAATCTTTTTCAAAAATCCGGAAAATATTCTGAAAAGACCCGGGCACATGGAACACCTGTTAAAAGCACTCAGAAAAATGAGCAAAGACAGGTTATTGTCCAAAACATATTTCAATAATTTTAATTTTCTGGCCTGGGCCGAAGCAAAATATTTCAACAAATCATTTGGTGAAACCATTAAAGGGAATTCAAACATGAGAACTTTACCTGCAGACCCTGAATAAAGGCCGGCACTAATACCGGTTCTTATTGAGTTTATAGTGCAAACGAAATTAGAACCGGTTATGCCAGCAGCGTTCAGTTTACCTGATGGCGATGGGCAAGCTCTTCTTGCCCCGGCAGGGCAGCCTTTCGCAAACCCGTTTAGCCGGTATAAATAATTCTTACCTTTAATTGAAATTTAAAACAAAATGAAGATCGGAATAGTTTGTTACCCGACATTTGGAGGAAGCGGTGTTGTAGCTACTGAACTCGGTATTGCGCTGGCCCGAAAAGGGCATAAAGTTCATTTTATCACTTACAGCCAACCTGTGCGCCTGGACACGTATTCGGAAAATCTGTTTTATCATGAAGTGCGTGTTTCGGACTACCCGTTGTTCGATTACCAACCTTATGAGCTTGTACTTTCCAGCATGCTGGTTAATGTTGTGAAATATGAGAAACTTGATCTTTTGCATGTTCACTATGCAATTCCGCATGCTTCGGCTGCATATATGGCAAAGCAAATATTAGCCTCACAAGGAATTGACATCCCATTCATTACAACTTTACATGGTACAGATATTACACTTGTCGGCAAAGATGCCTCTTTTGAACCGGTCATTACATTCGCGATAAACCAAAGTGATGCCGTTACTGCTGTTTCGGAAAGCCTTAAACAGGACACTTACAAGTATTTCAACATAAATAAAGACATACAGGTTATCCCCAACTTCATTAATCTCGAAGAATATAAACAGGAAAACAATCATTGTCAGAAAAAAACATACGCACCTTACGGAGAGAAAGTTTTGATCCACATTTCAAATTTTAGAAAAGTAAAAAGGGTGGAAGATGTGCTCCGCGTATTTGATAAAGTGAGAAAAAAAATCCCGTCAAAATTAATTCTGATGGGCGATGGACCTGAAAGGCATAATATAGAACGCCTGTGCCGGGAACTGGACACCTGCGATGACATCCGTTCATTGGGCAAAGTGGTAAGTCCGGAGAAAATTTTACCGATTGGGGACCTTTTTTTATTGCCGTCGGAAACAGAAAGTTTTGGTTTGGCCGCCCTGGAAGCTATGGCATCAAGGGTTCCGGTAATATCAACAAATACCGGGGGCTTACCTGAAGTAAATGTCAATGGTTATTCTGGTTTTATGAGCAATGTGGGAGATGTGGATGATATGGCTAAAAATGCTATATATATTTTAGAAGACGATGCACGCCTCAGCCAATTCAAAGAAAACGCATACCTGCAGGCAAAAAAATTTGACATTTCGCTGATACTCCCGATGTATGAGAAATTATATGGAGCGCTGGTAAAAGTGCCGGACATGTCATCAACAAATAACGAATGAAAAACGAATAAACAAATTGTCACTTTAGCTCCACACGATCAAATTTATTTTTCACCAGAAATACATGAATCATATTCATAAATTCGCTTCTCATTCGTTATTCGTTGATATTTTTCCTTACCCTCCTGCCTTCTTCGCCTTATACCCAATTTCAATAAGCAGTTTGAGTATTTTATCACGGTGATCACCCTGTATAAGTATTATTCCGTCTTTTACTGTACCTCCACCACCGCATTTTTGTTTTAGCGTTTTACCCAATTCCTCCAGTTTTTCCTCCGCTCCAATGAAATCCGCAATTCGTGTAACTAATTTTCCACCTCCTTTGCGATCCAGGTAAATTTTGAGATTTTGCTGCTGTGCAGGCAATGTTGAGTCTGACGCCCCTTCATCATCCTCATGTCTGAAATCGGGATTCGTGGAATACACAAAACCTGATCTGTTTTCTTTATTCTTGCTCATGGTTGAACTGGTTATTAGTTGTTGGTTGTCGGTCTGTCCACCTGCATTGACTAACAACGAACAACCGACAACCAGGAACTTTCCATCACTCCACCTTCATTTTATTATGAATGAGGCAGGAGTTATACGTTTGCACATATGCTTTTAAAATATTTTCGAGGCTTTGTTTTTCGGTGGCCTTACCGGGAAGCAAATTTTTCTTTAATAAACTATCCGTTTGATATTCATACAAAGCTGTTGCTTTCTTCCCATCGAATTGCAGTAAATACCTATCGCTTATTAACTGGTAGATATCATTTATGTAGTTCACGTTATGCCTTGTTTGAACAGAATCGAAAACACTTTGACCAAAAGCAAAATAAGGTTTTGAATAATTCAGGTAATCAAGTATGCTTGGCATAATATCTGTCTGCTGCGTAAGAGTTGAATTAACGCCTCTTAGTTTTTTCTCAGGATCGAAAAAGATAACGGGGATAGAATATATACCAATATAATTACCATAATAACGTGATTCCGATATTCCTGTATGATCGGCCGTGATGACAAACAATGTATTATTATACCACTCTGCCTGTGATGCTTTTTCAAAAAATTTTCCGAGAGAATGATCGGTATAACGTATGCACCTGTTCATACTCAGTCCTCCATCTTTGAAAACAGTTTTATATTTATCAGGCACACGATAGGGATGGTGGGATGAAAGCGTAAACAACGACACAACAAAAGGCTGCTTCGTCGTATTTAATTGTCTGGCAAAATACTGAAGATAGGGTTCATCCCAAATACCCCAGTGTCCGTCATAATCTGCTTCATTATTGTATTCAGAGCGACCATAATAATTATCGAAACCGGCAATGCTGCAAAACTCTTTAAAGTTCATTGTTCCATTGGTACCTCCATGATAAAAGGCAGAAGTATAACCTTCATCCTTTAAAAGGTTGGCAACACTGTTAATTGTATTGGCCCCGTATATAGAGGTCAGGTAAGGCTCATTCATCAATGTAGGAATACTTGCCAATACCGCAGGAATTCCTTCAGCCGATTTTTTGCCATTGGCTAATGCCTTGTCAAACACCAAAGATTCGGTCATAAGTGAATCCAGAAACGGAGTATGTCCCTTCCCATTATTGAAATAACCGATATATTCTTTCGAAAAACTTTCGAGAATAAGTATAACTACATTCTTTCGTTTGAATAAACCAGTCTTACCCTTTCTATTGGGAGAATAAAGTGTTTTTAATTCCTTCTCATTAAAGTATTTTACATCAGTTACTTCGGGCAAATCAACAGTTTTAATGATGGAAAAAGGCGTATTTAATACCAATGGAATATTGTGCGCCGAGGTATACTCAGCTGCTGTAACATTATAGATAGGGATCAGCTGAAAACCTCCGCGAAACCCTATTATGGATGCGCCTGCAGCGAACAGCAGGGTGAGCACTCCCAAACCGTATTTTTTTAACGGGCCAATTTGTGTTTCCTCTGCAGGAAGATCAATTTTTTTATATCCCCTAAAAATCGCCAAACACAGAACAATCCAGATAGCAAATACGTACCAGAAATCGGTCAGAAAAACCGGAAGCAGCTGGAACAGATCATTGCCCGTTGCCATAAAAGAAAACACATCAAATGTGGTTCGTTTTAGAGTGAACCTGAAATAAGCCAGGTCGGCACAATTGGCAAGTAGTGCAATAGAATTTGTCACAATAAAAACATACATGAGGATAGATTTGTACCATTTTTTTGATTGAAAGGGTACAGGCAGCAGGAACAAAACAATAAATAACGCGTTACACGCAATAATCGCCGAAAGATCGAAGCGAAGCCCGAAAAAAAACAATTTTAAAAGTTCGGTATAAGTGAGGTCTGAAAAATGGTTGAGGTAGAACAGGTAAAACAATAACCGGCAAACAAAATAAACAACAAGCAATAGTGCCAGGTATCTGGTCAGAGCAAGTAATCTGTTAAAATTCGTTTGCATCGGCGTAAATTTAGCGAAAAGTAACAGCCTGAAATTGAAAGTATGGATTCTTTCTGTAAAGGAAATCAGTTAATTAACCCGCGTACTCTATTTTTACAAAAGCTTGTAAATAAAAAGAGGCTGACTCAAACAGAGACAGCCTCTTCTATTAAAAAAGAATTTTACAGTTTAGTCCATTTAGAAATACATGTTGCAGCCGCACCTCCGGCAGTAACATTGAGATCGGTATAGGTTAAGTTGAAACCGGTAGTGGTTTTTGCACCGGAAACACCAGTGAAAGTATGAGTTTCAGATGCCGTACCAATTCCTGTAGCTGTTTGAGCAGGCAGATCAACGGCTGTTCCACCGGCTGTAATATTTGCATAAATATTAGTATTGCCGGAATAATCTGCGAACTTATTAAAAGTGATCCTGTTATTAACAGTAGTAGAAGTACTAACTGTTTGGCTATAATTGTAAACAGTAGTAGGACCACAAGAATCGTGAACAGAATAAGAAGCAGCCCATGCATAAGCATCATTTCTTACAATAACTGTTCTGCTGGCAGTACCCTCATTACCTGCTGCATCAGAAACAGTATACTTTAATGTATATGTTCCTGCCAAGTCCTTATTAACAGAACCGGTTACAGAAATGCTGCTTGTAAGGTCACCATCCTTATCGTCATCTGCTGTAGCACCCGCATCGTTATATGCGGCATTAAGCGAACTGTAGGTTGTTGCACTGCCATTTAATGTGATCGTAGGAGCAGTAGTGTCATCTTTTTTACAACTTGTCATTAGTATTGTTCCGCCAACAAACATGATAGTGGCGACGGCTATTAATTGCTTTTTCATTTTTGAATTTTTAATTTGTTTGATTAATATTAAATTATGATTACCGGCCCTAAATTTAGTATTTAATACTGAATGTCAAATATTTTTACTGAAAAAATAACCTATATGTGTATAATAAATATACCTTTGTGCCCGGTTAACCCAAAAAACACATAAATCTATCATGAAAAAACTAATTTTATTTGCAGTTGCCGGCATGCTGGTATTCACTGCATGCGGACCTAGCGCCGAAGAAATAGCTAAAAAAGAACAAGCTACGAAGGATTCTATCGCTGCAGCACAAGCTGCTATTGAACAAGCCAAATCTGATTCAATTGCAAAAGTTGAGGCAGAAGCAAAAGCTGCTGAAATGGAGAAAATGAAGCAGGATTCAATTGCAAAAGCTGAGGAAGAAGCGAATGCAAAAAAAGCAACAAAACCTGCTAAACCTGCTACAAAAGAGCAAAAAATAGATAAAGAAGCTAAAAAAGCTACTTCTGGAAGAGGATAATTCTTCAACCATCATTTTTGGCAAAAAACACCTATTTATAGGTGTTTTTTGCATTATATGCTATTGTTCAAACATCCTCTTTCCGGCTTTTGTGCTCAGGATTTCAATGATTTCAATATTTTATACAAATATTAACTCGGAAATAAAAAAATCCAGTATATTTGGCGCCGGTTAACCAAAAAAATAATAAAATCAAATGAAAAAAGTATTGACACTAGTTGCATTTGCAGGAATGGTATCATTCGTTGCATGTGGTCCAAGCGCAGAAGAAAAAGCCGCTATGGAAGCGAAAAAACAAGATTCGATTGCTGCAGTTGAAAAAGCGAAAGCTGATTCAGTTGCCGCTGTACAAGCTGCCGAACAAGCGAAAGCTGATTCAGCAGCTGCTGCAAGCGCTGCACAGGCAAAAGCTGATTCTATCGCTGCTGCTGAAGAAGCTGCTAAAAAAGGTGGAAAGAAGAAGTAATCATTTTCTTCCTAAACTAAAAAATCCCGCATCATTGCGGGATTTTTTTTGCACAATTAGCTGCTATTGAGTCGACGATCTAATCAATTGAAATAGGCCTTATACTTATTTAGCACCCTTTCAAACAATAATACGCCGGCTATGGCTCCAAAAATATTCGCAAAAAAATCATAAATATCCGCCGCCCGGTCCTCAAAAAATGCCCCCTGCATCAACTCAAGACTACCGCCATATATCACACAAAACATCACAGCTGAAATCTTAACATTTTTGTTAAACAGAGTCAGCTGTGTTTGCTTGCTTAAACCATGAATTAATAATACAGCCTGGATAAAAAACAGTGAAGCATGAATAAACTTATCAAGACTGAGAATATCCCAAATACTACCAAATGGAGTATCCCTTCCCGGAATAGCGCATAAAATAAAAATGAGCATCGCCCATAGCAATGCCCATTTTGTGTTCCTAATAAACATATATCCTGAACAAATTAATTGTATTTCACCTTTATAAGGTATTCGGTAATCGGTGGTTGGTAAGCAGTGAGGGGTTGCAAAAAGACTCTGCTTTGCTGATCATAGAATTAATCATTTTTCCAACTGAAGCGTAATTTTTCAGCAGATCTTCGGCAATTTCCACAGAAATGTATGAACAATCTAATGCTGTTTCAATCCAATGTTGAGTCTCCTGTTGTTCCCCATCTGCATCAGTTAATTTGCTTACAAAATGTTTTTCGTATTTTCTTTTTGCCCAACATTCTGCAATTTGAGCTCCCACCGACCGCGATGACCTTCTGATCTGGTCAGTAAGCGAATACATTTCTTCTTTGGGAAAGTTTTTCGAAATCTCGAAAATTTCTCTCGATAACTGCCGCGAAAGTTTATAGACTTCCAATTCTCTAAAACTTCTTACGTATTGCATATTACGGATTTTACCGAAACCTGTCACCGATTACCGATCACCCTTCTATTGTCCGACAAGCGCTTTATAAGCATCAACTGTCATAAGAGAACTAACTTCAGCAGCATTTTTAAGTGCCACTTTGATCATCCAGCCTTCTCCATAAGGATCTTTATTCACCGACTCAGGATTAGTCACCAGTTTAGGATTTACCTGTACAACTTTTCCTGAAACGGGCATAAACAGGTCGGAAACCGTTTTCACTGCTTCAACGGTACCAAACACATCCTCTTTATTGAGCTCTTCGCCTTCTGTTTCAATATCAATGTATACAATATCGCCAAGTTCGCTCTGCGCAAAATCGGTAATTCCTATAAAGGCTTCATTGCCCTCTACACGGATCCATTCATGATCTTTGGTGTATTTCAAATTCGCTGGAAAGTTCATATCTGTTTTATTAAAAGTTTCGACAAAATTATAATTAATTATGCCTTTCACAAACTTTGTTTGTGAAAGTAGGGACGAGGGAAAGGGAAAAGCAGATGTATCATTTAAGTAACTCTTGTACCAATTGAGAGATGGCCTTTCCATCGGCCTTACCTGCCAATTGTTTTGTAGCTACGCCCATTACCTTGCCCATATCAGCCGGGGAACTTGCCCCTGTAGAGGCGATGATCTTTGTCAGTTCGACTTTTAATTCATCAGCACTCATCTGTTTAGGCAGGTAAGCTTCAATCACACCGGCCTGAAAAAGCTCGGTTTCCGCCAACTCGGGACGATTCTGGGTTTTATATATCTCCGCGGTCTCCTTTCTTTTTTTCACCTCTTTCTGTAGGGCTTTGGCCTCGCTTTCATCTGTATATCCTTCGGGTGAGGTTTTCAATAAAAGGATCACTGATTTTATCGCACGGATAGCTTCCAGCTTTTTAGCATCTTTAGCTACCATTGCCGCTTTCAGGTCGGCATTTATTTTTTCTTCTAATGGCATGGGGGAAATGAATTAAGAATTAAAAATTACAAATTACAAATTACAGATTTAAAATTAAGAATTATATGGGAGAAACAAAGGGGTGTGCGACCAAACTTCCTCTTGCCTTAGTGAACCTTTGTGACTTAGTGGCTTTATGGCAAAAAAACATAGCCACCAAAACACAAAAGCACCAAATCCCACCAAAAAATTATCAAAAGGGAATTTGTCGTACACCCAAACAAAGGGAAAAGTAAAGGCCTCTGCTTTTCAGCAGAGGCCTTGTACCTGTTTGGTTTTAGTAAGCTTAATCTACGTTATCGTGAAGGAAAGAGTTATTCGGTTTGATCTCTATCTTTTTATCCTCTCCCTCTGATAAGGTGTAACGCGACACCTGCGACTCTGAAGAATGAGGTGTTGATTCAAGGTCCACATTTTTCCTTTTATAAGCTGGTTCGTTTTCCATATCAGAAATACCGGTAGGCGTTTTCAGCTTAAAGCTCAATTCTTTCAGCTTAAGAATACGCTCCTGGGCTTTCTTTTTTTGTTCTTCCTGCTGTAATTTTTCTTCCGCCGATAATTCCTTCGGTTCACTTACAGGTTGCGCAGGAGTTTCGGAAACAACCGGAGGTGCGATAACTGCACCACTCAAAGGTCTGCTTGTTATTTCGAATTCAAAAGTAACCTGCTTCTTCTCTTCTTCTTTCTTTTCCTCTTGCTTTGCCTCAACAGGCTTTGTGATCAGGAAAGGTTCAGTCGGAGCCTTCTCAGCAGTTTTTGGCTGCTCTTCGGTTTTTGCTTCAGTAACCACAGGCGTATTTGATACGGAAGGAGTGGTTAGCGGAGTTTCAGTCTTTTTCTCAGTTACCGGAGGAACTACTGCTACCGGCGTTTTAGCTACAGGTTCAGCTGCCTTTGGGGTAACTACTGGAGGTGTTACAGCAATAGGTTCAGGTTTTTTTGGTGTTACAGCCACAGGTTCAGCTGCCTTTGGGGTAACCAAAAATGGTTCTGCCGCTTTAGGAGCAACTACCGGTGGAATTATTGCTACCGGTTCAGGAATTTTTGGAGTAACAGAAACAGGCTCTGCAACCTTTGGAGTAACTATAGTAGGTTCACTTACTTTAGGCGTTGTTGTTATAGGTGCTGCTGCCGGAGGGGTAACTGCTATAGGAACAGTTGCCTTTGGAGCGGCTGTAACCGGAGGAGGTGTGATAGCCACAGGCTCAGCTACTTTTGGCGCTGTTACTTCTGGAGCACTTGCAACAGGAGCGGGAACAGTTGGTTTTACAACGGTCGCTTTAGGCTCATCCGCGGTTAAAATATGTACCTTTTTCTCAACTTTTTTAGTTGTCACTTCAACGCCTACATCAGCTTTACCACTAAAGCCGGTCGCGATGATGGTAACTTTTACATTATCACCCAGTGTTTCGTCAATACCATACCCTTTTATGATCTCGGCGGTCTGGCCGGCTGCATCCTGAATGAAGTCTGTCACCTCCCCTAATTCATCCATTGTGATCTCTTCTTTACCGCAAACAATATTCAACAACACATAACGTGCGCCTTTTATATTGCTATTGTTCAGCAATGGTGAGTGCATAGCCTGTTCAACAGCTTTTGTAGCCCTGTTCTCCCCTGCCGCCATACCACTTCCCATGATCGCTACACCGCTGTCTTTCATTACGGTCATAATATCCGCGAAATCGGTGTTGATGTGCATTGTTGTAGTAATAATTTCAGCAATACCTTTTGCGGCTGTTGTAAGTACATCATCGGCATGGCCAAATGCTTCACCTAATTTAAGGTTGCCGTATATTTCACGAAGCTTTTCGTTGCAAATCACAAGCAGTGTATCCACATACTTCTTCATTTCTTCCATGCCTTCTTCGGCCTGCGCCTTACGCTTCTTTCCTTCAAATGAAAAAGGGATGGTTACTATACCCACCGTTAGAATACCCATTTCTTTAGCAGCCTGCGCTATCACAGGGGCTGCACCAGTGCCGGTACCGCCGCCCATTCCGGCCGTGATAAATATCATCTGGGTATCATTACCCAATATTTTTTTGATCTCTTCGATGTTCTCGATAGCGGCATTGCGTCCAACTTCAGGAACAGAACCTGCTCCAAGTCCTTCGGTTAAAGTTGCACCCAATTGTACTTTATGAGGCACAGGGCTAACTTGCAAGGCTTGTATATCGGTGTTGCAAACAATAAAGTCTACTCCACTAATGCCTAGACGAAACATGTGATTAACAGCATTGCTGCCACCACCTCCAACGCCCACCACTTTAATGATAGAGTTGAATTCATTGCTTGGTTGATCGAAATTTAACATGGTTACTGGTATTGGTTATTAATTTTATTGTACGTCGTCTTCAAATAATTTTTTTCCTTTATTAAATATCTCTTCAAAAAAGTTTCCTTTCTTTTTCTTATCTTGGTCAGC
>JACPDY010000024.1 GCA_016183775.1 Bacteroidota bacterium | reverse complement strand
CAAACATTAATTGGACTAATTAATATTTATAATTAGTATAACAACGAACAAGCTGTAACAGTTTCCCCCAAATCCTTAACTTAGCGGCTCATATATAACCTATGTTTGGTCAATCCCGTTACGATCTGCGTGGTGTATCGGCATCGAAAGATGATGTGCACAATGCCATTGCAAAAATTGATAAAGGACTATTCCCAAAAGCCTTTTGTAAAATTGTTCCCGATCTTTTGTCGGGCGATAAAGATTATTGCATTATAATGCATGCCGATGGGGCAGGGACGAAGTCCTCACTGGCCTATGTTTACTGGAAAGATACAGGTGACATGAGTGTTTGGCGTGGAATAGCTCAGGATGCAATTATAATGAATACCGATGATCTGCTTTGCGTGGGTGCTACCGACAATATTTTATTATCCTCAACTATCGGCAGGAACAAAAATTTAATTCCCGGAGAAGTTATATCCGCTATAATCAACGGTACGGAAGAAATATTAAAAGAGTTGCGTGATCACGGAATAGGAATCCATTCAACAGGCGGTGAAACCGCTGATGTAGGCGACCTGGTACGTACCCTTATTGTTGACTCCACAGTAGTGTGTCGTATGAAGCGCAGAGATGTTATTGATAACGGCCGTATAAAAGCCGGCGATGTAATCGTTGGCCTGGCTTCATCCGGACAAGCCGTTTATGAAAAGGAATACAACGGAGGAATGGGAAGTAATGGATTGACCTCTGCCCGCCATGATGTGTTCGAAAAAGGAATTGCGAAAAAATACTCTGAAAGCTTTGATAATAGTATTCCACTTGATCTGGTTTATTCAGGAAAAATAAAATTAACAGATAAGATAGAAGTCGGAAACTGGAAGTCGGAAGGCAGAAGTCAGAATATTAGTGTAACTGCAGGAAGATTGGTTCTTTCTCCAACGAGAACATACGCGCCAATCATTAAGAAGATATTGGACAAATATCGCTCTCAAATTAACGGTATGGTGCATTGCAGCGGAGGTGCACAAACCAAAGTGCTGCATTTTGTTGATAATGTACATGTAATAAAAGATAATTTATTTCCCCTGCCGCCCTTGTTCAAACTTATACAGGGACAAAGCAAAACCGACTGGAAAGAAATGTACAAAGTGTTTAATATGGGCCATCGTATGGAGTTGTACGTTCCCGCAGTCATTGCCGATGATATTATCGCTATTTCAAGATCATTCAATGTGGAAGCACAGATCATAGGCCGCGTTGAAGCAGCTTCGGCTAAAAAACTTACCATACGATCGGAGTTTGGAGAGTTTGTGTATTGATCTGTTTATAAAGTAAAACAGACTCGCAAATTATTTATTCCAAAAGGTGTGAACCAGATAATAGTAATGGAATTTGAGCCAAGCTATGCCTAGCGGATAAATACAGATACCACATGGGTATGATTTAGAACTTAGATCTTGTTCTCTTCCTGTACATGACTTTATAATTTACGTTTACTACAGCAAACATAAAAGCGTCAGCGTGGTTAGAGTGTCCACGCTCCTGGCCTGCCAGGCTTTGTGAAGGAATGTTTCCCAATTGCGGGTCAGCCAGATAAGCGGCAGCTGTTCCCTTAGCTTGTAATATTTTGTTGTTATCATAATACACTCCGCTTACGTCATCAAGATAATCACTTAGTGTATAGTGAAGACCAATTTCCAAACCTATGCTCCATTTGTTATCCAAACCATATTTGCCCCCGGCTCCGAACGGAAAAGACATAGTGAAGGGCGCATATTTTTTGGGTCCGCCAAAGCCGATGCCGGCAAAAAGGTATCCTTGCAGATCTAATCTTCTTGCCCCTCTTGCGTTTTTAATTCTGTATAAACTACCTTGCTTTTCCTTGTTAACGAAGAATTCAACCTGGGTAGATAACTCGATTACCGGTGAACGGAAATTTATATTTCTGTTACGGCGGATAGGCTCTTGTGTCAGGTTATCACTTCCGTATAACATGGCAAATGATAATGCTCCCTTAAACGCGATATACCTGGAATTTTTATAGCGTAAGCCGCCGGTTAGAGAAGGTCTTGTGGCAGACCATTCCCAGTCTTTAACAAAATGAGTACCTATCTGGTTAGCACCGCCAAGATCGCCAAGAAAGTTTGTCATTCCGACCCCTCCGATCCATTCGTATTTATACCTATTGCGTCTTTGGGCAAAAATAACGGTAGGTATAATAATTAATAGTACGAGAAGTGTTTTCCTCATATCGTATTGATAAACATTTATTTATAAGGTCGAACAAAAATATTAAAATTATCTCAAAAACCTACAAAAAACTCTGTTTTAAGATAAATTTTTATTCAACGTGGCCTGTTTACAGCTATTTTGAACGCTATGGTTTTCAATCCTATGGTTTTATTACCCTTTTTTATTACTAATTTTTTGGCTAAGGAGTTTGAAAAAACATCCTTTAAATTTTTTATTTCTGCTATTGGTACCGGTTTGGCCGTGAGTATACTTAAAATCGGAAAATTCCTTTTTCAGTATTTTTAATAAAATACGCCTGTTTTTTATGCGCATTGAATTCGTGCTGAATCTTTTATCCTTTAATATATAGCCCGCATTTAATGCAATACAAAGCGTTGAAAACTGTTTATCGGAACCTATCGCTAAAACGAGCTGTTTGTTGTCTTTGCAGGTGACTATTTCGCCATATGGAGCAATATTGGGATGCAGGGTTCCCATTGGCTTTGGAATATGCTTAGCCAGCAGCCAGTTGGTGCCCTGGTTAGCCAGTGAAGCAATGGCTGATTCATACAATGATGTTCCAACATAAGCGCCCTTTCCTGTATGCGATCGGTTCAATAGGGCTATCAGAATGGCTTCTTTGAGCTGATGAGCAGCTAAGATGTCAATTAACGCAACGGGTAGTTTAACCGGGCCACTTGTTGAAGTTCCATTCATAGATAAAAAGCCGCTCTCTGCCTGAAGGACAAGATCGAATGCCACACGTTTGTCTTTGGAGCCGAAGCCCGATATATGCGCATAGATGATCTCCGGATTTATTTTTTTGATGGACGCATGATCCATGCCGAATTTTTTGGCGTCACCACTCTTGTAATTGGTTATTACTACGTCAGCGCTTCTGAGTAACTGGATCACTTTTTTTTTATCTTTTGGAGAAGACAGGTCAAGCAGGAGTGATCTTTTACCCCAGTTAACCGAGGCGTAATAAGCCGATGTGGCTGCCTTTGTTGATTCCTCCGGTAATTTCCACGATCGTGTTATATCGCCATTGGTCAGCTTGTTCTCTATTTTCATAACATTAGCTCCGAGTTCGGCAAAAAACATTCCTACAGACGGACCCGCTAAAACATTCGCCAGCTCAACTACTTTCAGATTTTTAAATATTTTTTGCATGATCTATTTTGAAAGTGTAACACTATATGTCTGCGTGTTTCCAACACCATCGCTCACCGTTAATTTAAACAAATGTGTTCGGCTTTTTGTGTCAAAAGGTGAATATTGTTTTGTTGTGTCAATAGCATAAGTGAGACTGTTTTTTTTATGTTCGTATTCCATCAATATCCAATTGCCGTCAATATAGGCTTCGAAATGTTTAATACCGGAAAAATTGTCGTTCACTTTTACTTCAATATTTTTTTGTTTAGTGATGTTTTTACCCTGGCTGATATTGAGAGGCTTAATTGATGGCGGAATAGTATCTGATACCACAACATAGTCGCCAAACTCTTTTACCCGGGCAGTAACAGAACCGTTTTGCCATTCTCCTCCCGCAAATTCCTTTTTACCTTTCTTGTTTATCCGTGCAAGCGTAAGGAGCTTTTTTAATGAGTCGTTAACCGGTTGAGGGACAATAGAAATTGAAAAAAAATCATGCACAGGTACATCGGCGGTGTGAATGTGATATATATCTGAATAACAACCGGGGATATTGGCTTTCGTACTGTGGTATTTGAAATTTACATCATCGTATAGGATATTTGCCGGCAGATCGATCCGGAAACCTTCCGTAGCAAATTTATTGGCTTCCCTGCAATGTAACACTGCAGCAGGATTGCTGTTGTCCGAAACTTTTACGGGTAAACTTTTATTTCGCTTCGACCTGACGTAAAACTCAACATAGGAGATATTTCCAAATATATCTTTTACAATATATTTTACCTGATACAGGCTGTCTGAGTTGAAGAATAATATCCCCTTATTCACAACATCTTTATATATACCAAGCTTATTGTTGGGATCTACACAACTTCGTTGGATGAAGTTGCCGGAGTTCCGGTTGTCGGGATAATCGATCAGCGAATTTATGCAGCGGGTTTCCTCAAAGCCGATCACATTCATTTCGTGATAATACAAGCGCTTCTTGTTTAACTGTAATTCCGCTGAATATATTCCATTCTTGCCTCCTCTGACTGATTCAGTATCATAGCCTTCAAAGCCAAAGTATATATTGCCGCTGACAATGGTTGTATCCGCAAGAGCAAGCTTATAACCACTTTTAGTTGCTTTTACCGGATGTGAAATGGCTTTGTTCTTTCCATTTATCAGAGCGTTTTCATCCGCAGGGTAGATCTTGATTTTCAGCAGATGAGGTTTGACATTATCTTTTACAGGTAAGCCGAACAAAAGGGGGTTAATGGTCTTCTCCGTCTTTTCATCGCGTATTTCAAAGTGAAGGTGAGGGCCGCCGGAGTGGCCTGTGTTACCTGAAAAGGCAATTATGTCGCCCTGTTTAACCTCAAACTCGCCGGCTTTGGGCAGAAGTTCTACCTCAAAACTTTTTTGTGAGTATTGTTGTTGTTTGACGAAAGCGGCTATTGTATCACTAAAAGATCTCAGGTGAGCGTAAACTGAAACATAGCCATTTGGGTGGGTAATATATATGACTTTGCCATATCCATGCGTGGATACTTTTATTCTTGAAACGTATCCGTCAGCCACGGAGCGTATGGGCATTCCTTCCCGGTTTCCGGTTTTAATATCAAGTCCCCCGTGAAAATGGTTGGGGCGCAGCTCGGCAAAATTACCGGCCAGTACTATAACTGAGTCAATCGGCGATCTGAAATAATTCTTTGGAAATTGGTCCTGACCCAACCCGAATTGGCTGAACAGACCAGTAATAAGAGCAGGTATTATTTTGAACATAAAAGTTAAAGTTACCATGGAAATACCATCAATGATCCGGCCATAAAGTGAAAATTTCAACAACGGGGGGCTGATAAGTAGTAAGCATTAAAAAAAATATTACATTTGAATCAAGGGTAAAACCAAGAGCAAGTTCTGAGCCCTGATTTCCTGGCAAGTTGTAAGGGATTAAATCAAACAAACATATCTCCTGCAGAGAGTAAAAAGGAGAGTAAATAACTGGTTAACAGCACTTAGTATAAACTCATGAAGGATTTAACTTTAATATCGGACAGCCTTCATTCTAAAATTGAAAAATTAGTACATTTGCATAGCAAACTTAAGGAAGACAATAAAAAAATACTTGCTGAAAAGCAGCTATTAGTTAAAAAAATAAGTGAGCGTGAGGAAGCTTTAAAGAAACTTGAGGAAGATTCGATAAAAGTGAAACTTGCGTTAACTTTAAATAAAAGTACCGAACAAACAACTGATATAAAGTTGAAAATTAATGAGCTGGTGCGGGAAATTGATAAATGCATAGCTCTTTTGAACCAGTAGATTACACGCCAAAGGCGTGTATAGTGTAATGAAAGAAACAACCATATCAATATCAATTGCGGGCAATTCTTACCCGGTAAAGGTAAAATCCGAAGATGAGCAGGTTATTGTTAAAGCTGCCCGGTTGATCAATGATAAAATAAAAGCATTAAAGGAAACATACGTGGTAAGTGATAAACGCGATCTGCTCGCCATGTGTGCACTTCAGCTGGCAACGCAGAATATCCAGATGGAAAACAAAACCGACTCCGATAATGTTCATCTGGCCCACCGCTTGGTTGAAATGGAAAGCTTCATTACCGACTACCTCAAAAAGAGCAATTAGGCAGTAGTATCTGCATTTTTTTCCCTCATAAGCGACCTTAATCTGTTATTGATCGGGTTATCAGTATTAATAATACAAATAAACAAATTATGAATCCGGATATAACAACCATCATTATAATAGCTGGCACAGGAGTTGTGGCGCTCGGCCTGGGAATATTGATCGCGGCAACGATACTCAGAAAGAACATAGCCAAAAAAGGCAACCTGCTACTCAAAGAGGCCGAAGTAAAGGCCGAGGCGCTTAAAAACGAAAAAATATTACAGGCGAAAGAGAAATTTTTGCAGTTAAAGACCGATCATGAAAAGATCATCAGTGAGAAAAACCAGGCAATAGTTGCTGCGGAGAACAGGACTAAGCAAAAGGAGTCCACTATTTCCAATAAACTGGAAGAGCTGCAGCGCAAGCAGAGTGAAACAGACAATATCAAACAAAACCTCACGCAGCAGTTGGAGATATTAAACAGGAAACAATCCGAGGTGGATAAAGCGCATAAGAGAGCAGTTGAGCAACTGGAGGCATTATCTGGTCTGTCTGCCGACGAAGCGAAAGGGCAATTAGTAGAATCACTGAAGGCTGAGGCCAAAACCGAAGCGATGTCGTATGTGAAGGATATTATGGATGAGGCAAAAATGACAGCTAATAAAGAGGCTAAGAAGATCATCATCCAAACCATTCAGCGTGTTTCAACCGAACATGCCATTGAAAATTCGGTATCCATATTCAATATTGAAAGTGACGAAATGAAAGGCCGTATCATTGGCCGTGAAGGCCGTAACATACGTGCACTTGAAGCCGCTACCGGTATTGAGATTATTGTTGATGATACACCGGAGGCTATCATTCTTTCCGGGTTTGATCCGGTTCGCCGTGAAATAGCCCGCCTGGCATTGCACCAGCTTGTTACAGATGGTCGTATTCACCCTGCGCGTATTGAAGAAATCGTGGAGAAAGTGAAAAAGCAAATTGATGAAGAAATTATAGAAACGGGTAAACGCACCTGTATCGATCTTGGTATTCACGGGCTGCATCCTGAGTTGATCCGTATGGTGGGTCGTATGAAATACCGTTCATCTTATGGGCAAAACCTGCTGCAGCATTCACGTGAAGTGGCTAACCTTTGTGCGATAATGGCTGCGGAGCTTGGTATTAATCCTAAAGTAGCCAAACGTGCCGGCCTCTTACACGATATAGGCAAAGTGCCTGATGATGAACCGGAATTGCCGCATGCTATTCTTGGTATGAAGCTGGCCGAAAAATATAAGGAGAAACCCGAAGTTTGTAACGCCATTGGCGCACACCATGATGAGGTGGAAATGACGTCTTTGATTTCTCCGATAGTGCAGGTGTGTGATGCCATATCAGGTGCTCGTCCCGGCGCACGCAGGGAAGTTGTTGAGCAATACATCAAACGTTTAAAAGATCTTGAATCATTGGCATTATCATATCCAGGTGTTGAAAAATCTTATGCAATACAAGCCGGTCGTGAGTTACGTGTTATAGTTGGCAGTGAAAAAGTTACCGATAAGGACGCGGAATTATTATCCTTTAACATTGCACAGAAAATTCAGACTGAAATGACTTATCCCGGACAGGTTAAAGTGACTGTTATAAGGGAAACACGTGCGGTGAATATTGCAAAATAGTATTGTCAATAGTCAATGGAAAATAGTCATTAGGTTGCACCCGAATGACCAATAGCCAATGATAAATGACCAATGACCGATGACCAAACACAGAATAGTAATAGAAGCAAATTCGAAAAATGCCAATTATTGGAAAGACCTCTGGAACTACAGGGGTCTTTTCTACTTTTTATCCTGGCGGGATGTGCTGGTAAGATATAAGCAAACTGTTATTGGCGTGTTGTGGAGTGTATTGAGGCCGCTTATTACTATCGTTATTTTCACTGTTGTTTTTAATAAACTTGGCAATTTTTCTGCCGATGGCGGAGTGCCTTATGCGATAATGGTTTGCGCGGGTATGCTGCCCTGGCAATTTTTCTCGAATGCATTCAGTGAATCTGCTAATTCTCTCATAAGTAATTCTAATCTTTTAACGAAAGTATATTTTCCCAGGTTAATTGTTCCTGCAAGTTCTGTCATAGTAAGTATTATTGATTTCTTTATTTCTTTTATCATTCTTATCGGGCTTTTTGTTTTTTATCAGTATTCCCCAGGCTGGAAGATCATTTTTCTGCCAGTCTTTCTTCTCTTAGCAACTGTTACCGCTATGGGTTCGGGATTGTTTATCTCAGCGTTAAATGTGAAGTACCGCGATTTTCGTTACATAATTCCATTCATTGTGCAGTTCGGCTTATATGTATCACCTGTTGGGTTCAGCAGCAGCATGGTTTATGGGAGTGAAAAAATACCAATGGCTGTAAAATATATTTATTCGATGAATCCGATGGTTGGAGTTATTGACGGATTTCGCTGGGCAATACTTGGCGGACAAGTGAATTTATTTATGCCCAGTTTTATTATTTCAGTTTTTGTCAGTTTGTTTTTACTTTTTTACGGAATATATTATTTCCGTAAAACAGAACGTGGTTTTGCCGACATTATATTGGTTTTGCCGACATTATATAATGGCTCAGGTAATAAAAGTCGAACATCTTAGCAAGAGTTACGTATTGCGACAGCAAAAAAAAACCAGCTATACGACTTTGCGCGATACCCTGGCCGGCAAAGCGCGGTCAGTTTTCACAAACCCATCTGCCTTGATCTCAGGCAGCACAAGCGAAAATTTCCTGGCGCTTGATGATGTCAGTTTTGAGGTAAATAAAGGTGATAGAGTCGGCATTATTGGCCGTAATGGCGCGGGTAAATCAACATTGCTTAAAATACTAAGTCGTATAGTTGAGCCCACAAAAGGCAGGATCACTATTGACGGGCGTGTAGCCAGCTTACTTGAAGTTGGTACAGGGTTCCATCCTGAACTGACGGGCCGCGAGAATGTTTTTTTGAATGGTTCTATTCTCGGGATGAGTAAGGCTGAGATCAAAAGTAAGTTCGATGAGATCGTGGCATTTGCTGAAATAGAAAAGTTTTTAGATACTCCTGTCAAACGCTACTCATCGGGTATGTATGTACGGCTTGCATTTGCTGTCGCGGCACACCTCGAACCTGAAATATTGATCGTGGATGAGGTGTTGGCTGTTGGGGATGCTGCTTTTCAAAAAAAATGTTTGGGAAAAATGCAGGATGTGTCCGGGCAAGGCCGGACAATATTATTTGTGAGCCATAATATGGAGGCGGTACAAAAGCTATGTACAAAAGGAATTCTATTGGAAAAAGGGCGATTAATACAGGATGGACCGATCGATGCTGTAGTAAAAAAATACCTGGAGGTCTTTGCTGTCGGGGATTCCATGTTTAAAATTTCTTTACCTGATGATCATGAACAGCAGCAGGGCTATGCTCATCTTATGCACATTGAAGATCTTAAAGGAAATCCGCTTGCCGAAATACCCATCGGGCAGCCCTGGCAAATAAGGATATACTTCAGGCTGAACAGAACGGTTCCGCAGTTTGTGATCGCGCTTGGCCTTACAACACTTTTCGATATGCCTCTCAGAACTACATGGACACCACCCGAGGATCTCAATGAAGGTGATTATGAAGTTGTTTTTAAATGCGATGACATCCTTTTTACAGCCGGACAGTATAAGTTAATTGTGGGATTGTCGTCCGATAGAAATCCTTTTCAATATGTGGAAGGAGCGGGGTATCTGACTATTTCGGATGTGAGTACGCTTCATAATGACAAGCAAATTGTAAATACCAATAGCGGACTTATTATTAATCAGATGAACACAGTAATCACACGCATAAGCAAATAAAATGTTTTTCCCCGACCGGATAAAAAATATAAAACCAACTGACCGTGTACTTGAAATTGGTCCCGGAGCTGATCCTCATCTGCGTTCAGATGTTTTTCTCGAGATCAAGCTGAGTAACCCGAAAGAATATATGGAACAGTTTGGCCACGACAGAAAATTGAGTACGGATAAGCCGGTTGTTTTTTATGACGGGAAAATATTTCCATTTAAAGATGGCGAATTCGATTATATTATTTGTTCTCATGTGCTTGAACATGTTGAAGATGTGAAAGGTTTTCTTTCAGAACTATTTCGTGTTGGAAAAGGTGGCTATATGGAGTACCCGCTTGTTTACTATGAGTACCTTTATAATTTTGATGTGCATTTGAATTTTTTGAAGTTTGATGGCAAGTCTCTTCGTTTCATGAAAAAGGGAAAATCACATCTTAATGAATTCAAGCCTGTTCAGGATTTTTTTTATGAATCCCTTAAAGGCGGGCATGTAGCTGTGTTAAATGAACTGATCGGCCTTTTTATGGAAGGGTTTGAATGGAAAGGTAAGTTTAATGTTGAGGAGGTTAATGATGTTTCGAAAGTTTGTCATACCAATAGTGAAGTACCTAAGGCTAAAGTGGATTATTCACATACACCTTCCGCAGTTGAGTTAACGAAGCAATTGATAAAAAAAGTTATAAAAAGATAAAACAAGTCTGCGTTATAAATGAGATTTCCATTTCAAAATAAAAATAAAGTAGGTCTTAGTAATGCAATTACCAGGGAAAAATGGCTTGAAAAGACACTAAAGGCATTGCCTCCGGGTAAAAAGATACTGGATGCAGGAGCGGGAGAGCTTCAGTTCAAAAAATTCTGCTCCCATCTCGATTATGTAAGCCAGGACTTTGGGAAATATGAATCAACAATAAGCAATGTAGGACTTAAGCCTGAAAATTGGGACAATTCAAAATTGGATATAGTTTGCGATATAATTAATATTCCTGTCGAGAATGATTCGTTTGACATTATTATGTGTACAGAAGTATTCGAGCATCTGCCCGCTCCTATATTGGCGATAAAAGAATTTACACGCATACTGAAACCAGGTGGAACACTTATAATTACGGCTCCTTTTTGCAGTTTAACTCATTTCGCGCCTTATTTTTTTTACACGGGGTTTAGTAAATATTTTTATGAAAAACACCTCGTTGATCATGGTTTTCAGATAACGGAAATGACCCCAAATGGAAATTATTTTGAATATGTAGCGCAGGAATTGCGAAGGATTCCGGATGTGGCGTTAAAATACACTGATCGCAAACTTGGCTTTTTTGAAAGAAGAAGAATTAATAAGCTGCTTCCATTACTTGAAAAACTGAGTAATGCTGATAGTTCATCAAGTGAATTACTGCATTTTGATTTTCAGGTTGTGGCTGTGAAAAATTAAACTGAATCAGAATGAAACTACATCTCGGCTGCGGACAACGTTATTTAAAAGGATATGTAAATATCGATTATCCCACTTCGGAGCATACTGTGATGGAGACTTTGGTGGCGGACCGTTACGAAAACATTCTTGAGCTATATTTTGAACCCGGGAGTGTTGATGAAGTGAGACTGCACCATGTTTTTGAACATTTTTCCCGTCCACAGGCATGCGCTTTGTTGAGTAACTGGCATTTATGGTTGAAAGATGGCGGAGTTCTTGATATCGAAGTTCCCGACTTTGAACGTACCGGCCGGGCGGCGTTGAGCAGGCTTAAGAGTTCAAAGATGAGATTTGTTGCGTTGAGGCATCTTTTCGGTTCTCATGAAGCGCATTGGGCCGTTCATTATGAAGGATATTCATTCCGTATATTAACTCAGCTATTAAAGAATTTCGGATTTACGATAAAGGAGAAAAAGAGAAATGCATGGAGAGGAACATACAATATTGAAGTGATTGCGGCTAAGCAGGGCAAAACACTCTCTTCACATGAACTGGAAGAGCGTGCGAGAAAATGGATGACAAATTTTATGGTAGATGATTCACCCTCTGAAAAGTTGTTGCTTGAAGCATGGATGAATAAATATAGGGAAGTGATCGGATCATCGAAACCCAAATAAGCAATATCCATCATGGCAGTCAAAGAGTTTCCCCTCGTAAGCATATTACTTCCTGTATACAATGCTGAGCCATATATCCATAATTCTATCCAAAGTATACTCGATCAAACGTATTCAAACTGGGAATTGATCATTGTTGATGATGGTTCAACCGATCATTCGGTTGAAGTTGCTGAGGCTTTTAAAGACAAGAGAATACAGATATTAAAAAAGAGTAATTCGGGAATGGCTGATAGCCTGAACAAAGCCATGGCAATAGCGAAGGGCGATTATATTGCCCGACAGGATGCGGACGATATTTCGCTTCCGGAAAGATTGGAAAAACAAATCAGATTCATGTTAAAAAATACAGAAATAGGTTTGCTTGGCACCTGGTCCGGAATAATCAACGAAAAGGGAGAGTCAACCAGGCAATTTCATAAGCATCCGCTCAGTTCTCCTGAATTGAAATGTGACCTGTTCTTTGACAATCCATTCGTACACAGTTCGGCTATTTTTAAAAGAAATGTAATCGATGGTTGCGGGGTGTATGATACAACAATTAATTCTCTTGTTCAGGATTTTGAATACTGGTTCAGGATTTCCCGCAAATATGATGTTGCCAATATTGGCGAAGTGCTTCACCAATACAGGCAATTAAAGTCTGGTATCTCCTTTTCAACTTCCGATTTTAATGCGGTCGTGGCAAAACAAAGTGCTGAGAATATGAAAAAAGTTTTAGGTACTGAATGGCATAAGGATATTGATATCCTTTCTTTTGCATATCACGGCGCTGCTATGACAAATGAACAGGGTAAAGAAACTGTTAAAAGATTTAAGAGTCTGGTAGAAGAGCTTGTTGAAAGAACAATTCCGGGGGAAGATAAAAAAGTAAAAACCAGAATCGTTAATAAACATTTAGCTGCTTTTTGTAAGCAGCGCTATAATAAACTGATTAAGGATAATAATGATTCGTTTTTTAAGAAAACATATTTCAAGATAAGCCGGGAGCTTTGGCTAATGACAAAAGGAACATCTAAATGAAAATATTGCATACCGTTGAATCCTATCACCCTTCAGTGGGAGGCATGCAGGAAGTGGTCCGGCAGTTGTCGGAGCGGCTTGTGAAGATGGGGCATGAAGTCACAGTCGCAGCAGGGTTTCATCCTGAACGTATGCAAAATATCTGCAATGGTGTGAAGATCGAACAATTTAAGATTTCAGGGAATGATGCAAATGGAATCAGGGGAGAAGTTAAAGAGGTCGAACGGTACAAAAATTTTGTTTGTGATTATGGATTCGATATAGTGACCAATTTCGCCGCGCAGCAGTGGGCTACTGATCTTCTATTGCCTGTTTTGAAAGAGCTTAAAGCAAAAAAAGTTTTTGTGCCTACAGGTTTTTCAGGACTTTATCTTCCCCGATTCAAAAACTATTTTGAGCTGATGAAGGCAAGGATGAAAGACTATGACATGAATATATTTCTTTCAGATAATTACCGTGATATTAATTTCGCGCGCGAGAACGGAATAACTGCAACTACGCTTATTCCTAATGGAGCCGCTGAAGAGGAATTTTTGGGTGAAAGCACTATTGATATCCGAAAAAGGCTTGGGATCGGTGAAAAGGATTTTCTTGTGTTACATGTGGGTTCCTATACAGGTATAAAAGGGCATAGAGAAGCTCTGGAAATATTTGTCCGGTCAAAAATTGAGAATGGTCTTCTTTTAATGATAGGGAATGATAACGAACATTTTAAAAGACATATGCGTTTTCACCATAGCTATTTTAAATTGAATTTGTTACGCATACTGAAAGGTAAAAGAGTGATCATTACTTCACTTAAGCGGGAAGAAACGGTTGCGGCCTATAAGACGGCCGATCTGTTCCTGTTTCCTTCAAATATCGAGTGCTCACCGATCGTGCTGTTCGAATGTATGGCAGCTAAAACCCCCTTTCTTACAGCGGATGTGGGTAATGCAAAAGAAATTATTGAATGGTCGGATGCGGGAGTCATTCTTCCAACAAAAATTGATAAAGATGGTAGAAGTCATGTTGAAATAAACAGATCGGTTGAAGCGCTGAATAGTTTATATGATGATGTGGATAAAAGAAAAACCCTGGCAGAGAGCGGATTTAAAGCATGGAAAGAGAAATTCGGATGGCAGGTTATTGCAAATCAATATGAAAATGTATACAAAAGGTTGATAAGTGTGTAATTTATAACTGACAGGTACAATGAGAAATATCTTAAAAAAGATCAACCCAGTAACCTTCACCGACCCGGTGTTAAATTCAGGTGAAACCGAATTTGAAGTGAATAATTGGAGCATATCCGATTTTGTGATATCCAAATTGGTACCTGTGGTGGGTTTACATCCTTTCCCCCTGAATGAACTTATGCTGATGTCTTCTGCTGTTTGCCGTTTTAAACCAACGTTGATCTTTGAGTGGGGAACCAACATCGGTAAATCGGCCCGTATTTTTTATGAAACAATAAAAGCCTTTAAAATTAATTGCGAAATACATACCATTGATCTTCCTGATCACGTTTTTCATAATGAACACCCGTATCAAAGCAGGGGACAATTAGTCAGGGGATTAAGAAATATTACAATGCACCAGGCTGACGGAGTAACACGATCGTTCGAAGTATTTGACAAGCAAAAGGAGAAGGGTAATGTATTGTTTTTTATTGATGGTGATCATAGCTATGAAACGGTGAAACGTGAACTGAGTTCAATCCTGGAACGTATTCCTTCCGCTGTAATACTGTTGCACGATACGTTTTACCAGTCAGCCGGATCGGGATATAACATTGGGCCGTTCAAGGCTGTGGAAGATGTACTGGAAGGAAAGCGTGGGACGTATAAGGTAATTGCTACAAATACAGGTTTGCCGGGAATGACGTTGATCTATACCCAAGCTAAATGAGTTTGTGGAAAGCCAGCCTGTCATCGCGAGTGCTGGTGCATCGGATCAAGCAAACTGGACAATGCTTCCGGTATAACATTAAGGGTAGTTTTGCGTATTTTTATCTGACTAATTTGCATTAAAGTTAATGGCAGAGAAAGAAGCTAAAGCCCGAATTAAAAATTAATACAAAAATTCAATTAGGAATGCATGAAGAAGCAAAATGAAATAAAAATATTTGAAGAAAAAAAAGTTCGTACCATTTGGGATGCAGCGCAGGAAAAATGGTATTTATCCATTATTGATGTGGTTGCTATTTTAACAGAAAGCATTGACCCAAATGCCTATTGGCGAAAACTAAAACAACGATTAAAGGAAGAAGGAAATGAACCCGTGACGAATTGTCACGGGTTGAAAATGCTTGCTGCAGATGGTAAGATGCTGATAATAACGAACTTGTAGTAAAAAGTAAAATAATTTTCGAATGGTTGTTGTAAAACTTATGGGAGGTCTTGGTAACCAACTATTCCAATATTCGGCCGGCTTTGCATTGGCTCAAAGGTTGGGAGTCCGTTTGTTGCTTGATACTTCATTCCTGGAAAACAAAGCCGATGAAACTGTTTATACTAAGCGTAATTACGAGTTAGGTCATTTATCGGTTAAGGCCGGGCTCGCCACTTCAAAAGAAGTCCGTAAATTTTTCAGGGTGGAGCGAAACCAGCTGCTTAGAAAGCTTTCAATCCAATTTCCTTCACTTATACATAATGCGGTATTCAATGAGCATGGGCATATGTTCAATGAAAATTTTTTAGAACTTAAGGATCCGGTATACCTGAACGGTTTTTGGCAATCGGAAAAATATTTCTGTAACGTTCGTGAAGAATTAGTAACAAATCATTTCAATCCCGTTGAAGCAATTAGTGAGCGCAACAAAGCTTTATTGGATCAGATCAATTCGCTTAAGTCGGTGAGTGTGCATATAAGAAGGACAGATTATGTTACTGATGCTAAGACAAACTCGTTTCATGGTGTATGTACACCATTTTATTACCTGAAGGCCTGTTCATACATTGCTGAAAGAACTGAGTTTCCACATTTTTTTATGTTTTCGGATGATCCGGAGTGGGTAAAAGATAATTTAAAGCTGAAATTTCCGGCAACATATATTTCGCATAACAAGGGAACTGAATCATTTTGGGATATGTACCTGATGCGCTTTTGCAGGCATCAGATCATCGCGAACAGCAGTTTTAGCTGGTGGGGAGCATGGCTTAATAATTATGAAAAGAAAATTGTTATCGCGCCTCAGAAATGGTTCAATGATCCGGAGGCCAATAAGACTGATATTGTTCCATCATCCTGGATAAGGCTTTAAATTATTATTTAATTGAGTTTATATTGAATAAGATTTTTTAGTGGGTTTTAGTTGTTTTTGTGTCTGCCGACAGGCAGGCACGAAAGCTCTAAAATTTCCGCAGATATTTTTTGAAAATGTATAAAATAATCTAATTCTATATAATCTCTAATACAGAATTAAAAATGAGTGTTCCATTGGTAAGCGTTATTTTGCCGGTTTATAATGCTGAAAAGTATGTAGGGAATGCTATTCAAAGTATCCTGGATCAATCGTACTCCAATTTTGAGTTACTTGTTATTGAAGATGGTTCAACTGATCGTTCATTGGAAAAAATTCGTTCATTCACCGATAAACGCATCAGGGTAATTGAGAATGTGAAAAATATGGACCTTGTAGCCTCCTTAAATAAAGGCATTGAAAGTTCCCGGGGATCGTATATAGCCCGCATGGATGCTGATGATGAATCGATGCCCGATCGTTTTAAAAAGCAGGTTGAATATTTGGAATCACATCCCGATATTGGTGTTTTAGGTACCGCGACACTTACTTTCGGTAATAGCAGGAGTGTTATAACACGCTATCTTCCCACACATGACGGATTATTGACATTGCTCTTTTTTAATTCATGTATGTGTCATCCCTCTATAATGATGCGAAAGAGTATACTTGAGCCGGATAAAATCCGTTATGACGAGGCATATAAGAACGCCGAAGATTATGATATGTGGACGAGGCTTGCGGCAGTAACAAAGCTGGCAAATCTACAGGAGCCATTGCTAAAATACCGTATACACGAGGCTCAGCTTACACGGGTGCAAAAAGCGAAAGTAAATAGTTCGGCTACTGCTATCAGGAAAAGGCAATTAAAACTTTTGCATATTGAGCCGACAACCCGCGAGATCGAACTTAATGATAGCATAGCCCAAAGCAATGCAATTAATGGTGTTGCCGAACTGTCGGAGATGGAACAATGGCTTATCAGGTTGGTGGATTCGAATTTAAGGTACAAGGTGGTGTCGCCGGAGGTTTTTAGTTCATACATTACAGATATCTGGCTGGACCTTTGTGCACGATCAGGGGCAGGCATGCATCATTATAAAATAGCTATGGGATCGGTACTTGCAAAAGATGTGAAACTAATTTCCCCGCAATCTATCCGGACTTTTGTAAAAATGTTTATCTGATATAAATGAGCGGCAACCTCATATCTGTTATTATTCCGGCATACAATTATGCTCATTTTTTGCCGGAAGCGATAAGTTCAATTTTACAGCAAACTTATGCTAATTGGGAATGTATTATTATTGATGATGGTTCAACAGATGAAACAAAGGTCGTTGCGGAAAAGTTTACAGCTTCCGATGATCGTATTAAATATTATTACCAGGCTAATGCGGGACTTTCAGCTTCCCGCAATAAGGGTGTTGAACTTGCCAAAGGTGAATGGATACAGTTTTTGGATGCGGATGACCTGTTGCATCCCGAAAAATTCAGTAAGCAGCTTCATGTTTTTATGAACGAGCAGGATGCAGATGTTGTCTATTCGGATTATAGATGGTTTGAGCAAACCATTCAATCAGCCTGGATAGCGCCCGGTTATTATTCCGCTATTAAAGGTGATGCCGGCAAAGCATTTCTGATGAAGTGGGAAAAGGGTTTTTCTATTCCCATTCATTCGTATTTATTCAGACGTTACTGTTTTACGCGCTGGGGACTTTTTGATATGCAATTGCCAACTCATGAAGATCTTGATCTGCAGTTGCGTTTTTCCCTGCAGGGAGCCGCTTATGTATACAGTGAAGGTGTAATGGCTTATTACCGTGTTCATCAAAGCAGTATGGCCAAGGACCTCACACTGATGCATAAAGGTTATCTCACAGCGCTTTTTAAGGTGTTTTCAAATTCTTCTTATTATAGTTCAGGATATAGGCTTATGGCTTTACACCGTTATTTTGGAGAGGTGTTGAATTCTTGTCTTGATACAATACGCGGTAAAAAAAATAAATTATTTACTTCTGTTAGTGTTCCGGGCGGGTCCGTATTTAGTTTTACGGGTATTATTTTAAGTCCTGTATATTTAATTTTGAAACTGATTGAAAAGTTAAGTCGATAAGCTGTGATGACTAAAGATGTGAGTATAGTTATTGTCAATTACAATGTCAAAGATCTTTTGTTGACCTGTATAACATCGTTCGAAAAGTTTCATAAAGGGAAATTTGAATATGAAATTATTGTAGTTGATAACGCTTCAACGGATGGAAGTAAGGAAGAACTTAAATCTGCATTCCCGGAAATGTTGTTAATTGCCAATCCAAATAACAAAGGATTCCCTGCAGCTAATAACCAGGGGTTTGCCATTGCACGGGGAAAATATATTTTAATGCTGAATCCGGATACTGAATTTACAGATGACAGCGTTTTTAAATTATATGCTTACTGTGAAGAACAAGCTGAAGCTATGATAGCCGCACCTAAACTACTGAATACCGACAAAACTTTTCAGCAGTCAGTATGGCGTTACCCGAATTTACGGACAGTTTTTTTGGAAACACATTACCTTAATTTTTTGTTGCGCCACAGGAATTATAAGGATAAATCGTTTGATGTCCCCTTTGAAGCTGAATCATTTTCAGGTGCGGCGATATTTTTCAGGAAAGATGTTTTAGGAAAGATTGGTATTCTTGATGAAACGATGTTTTGGATTGAAGATGTGGAGTTTTGTTACCGGGCACATAAAGCGGGACTAAAACTAATGTATTATCCAAAGGCACAACTCATCCATCATATCGGACAGAGTGCAAAGAAGAACTATACAGTTTCTTTGTCCAACCAGGTATTTAATAAAATAAAATTTTTCAGGAAACATTATGGTAAGCTCCGCTGGATACTTGTTGCCGGTATAAGTTTTTATCATTGCCTGTTCAAGCTCATTGTTTTCAGCATACTGTCTCCGTTCAATCCTGTCTTTTTTAAAAAGGCAAAAGCTTATCTTTATACCATTCCAAGGGTGTTTAATCCACCTGTGGGAATTGAATGATGGCCATACTTCCGCGCATACTTATAACAGGTGCAACAGGTTTTGTTGGTCAGCATCTGCTCGATCATATTCCCCGCGATAAATACCGGATCCGTATACTGACAAGAAATCCGCTTAAGAAATTATGGTGTTCAACAAAAGATGTTGAGGTCGTTGAGGGTGACCTGGCAGATGCCGGTAGTGTTTTTAATGCTTTAAAGGATGTTAATGTTGTGATCAATCTTGCTGCTGAGCTTAGGGACAGATCACAATTTGGGCTGACTAATGTAAAGGGTGTTGAAAATCTGATCGCTGCTTATATTCAAAATAAAACGGATCGGATAATTCACTTAAGCAGTGTGGGTGTAATAGGTATGCCCTTTTCAAGGGTAAAAATTGTTCTTGATGAAGACTCGGTATGTCAGCCACAAGAAGGTTATGAAAGGACAAAACACAAAGCAGAGCAGCTTTTGATCGCAGCTGAGGCGAATGGGATTATCGGACTTTGTATAATCAGACCAACAAACCTTTTTGGAGAGCATCACTCTTTTAATTCCCTCCTTAATCTTCTTAAATTTATTAACTCACCGTTTCCTGTATTTTATAATAAAAATGCGGTTGTAAATTATTTGTATGTGAAGGATCTGGTAGCATTTATCATTAAGCTTCTGGAATCTCCGGAAATAAAAGGCACTTACAATTTGGGCAGCTCCTGCAGGAATGAAGAGTTTTTTATTCAATTGGGACGCTCATTAGGGAAGCCGTTAAAGCCATTACCTGTTCCTTCTTTTTTATTTAACATGCTCGAAACGATTAACTATTTTTATATAAAGAAGATCGGATCAAAATTCAGAGCCTTGTCAAATAAAGTTGAATACAGTGATCAAAAGGCGAAAGCTTTTTTTGATTATCCATATGGATTAGCTAAAGGCATGGATAATGTGGTGAAGTATTATAAAAATAATGGCCTGCTGAAATGAAGATTTGCATACTTGCTGATGGTCAAAGTATTCATACAAAAAGATGGTGTGAATATTTTGGTGCGCTTGGGCATGAAATGCATCTTATTTCATTTAAGCCTGCAGATATCCCCGGAACTACTGTTCATCATATCAACGCTGGAAAAATAGATGTAAAAGGAGGCAACTGGCGCATATTATTAAGGGTAACTGATATAAAGCGTTTGCTGAGAACCATCCGCCCCGATGTTGTTCACGCTTTATACGCTACAAGTTATGGCGCAATAGGGGCATTAAGCGGTTTTCATCCCTTTATAGTGACTCCGTTGGGTACGGATGTACTTATTAGTCCCAAGCGGTCTGTAATATACCGTTTACTGCTTCGTTATGTATTTGGTTGTGCGGATATAATTACTTCTTTGGCGCCTCATGTGAGAAAAGCTATTATTAATTATGGCGGTGCACAGAATAAAGTGAGGGAACTTATTTTCGGAGTGAACACGGATATTTTTAACAGTATAAACAGGCGTATTCCTCCAGGTAAATTTGTTGTGACAAGTACACGTAATTTTGAAAATGTATATAACATTCCGCTTATTATTAAGGCAGTAGCTTTGGTAAAGGATCGGATACCGGGATTGGAAGTTCATTTTACCGGCGATGGTTCGCTTAAAAATAAATTGATCAAAATGGTACATGCTTATGGGCTGGACCAAATTGTATGTTTTCAGGGACATATAACACAGCCGGTGATGGTTGAACTTCTGAATAAGTCACATGTGTACATATCGGTTTCATTGTCAGATGGGAACGCAATTTCTGTACTGGAGGCAATGGCATGTGGTTGTTTCCTTTTGGCTTCTGACATTGAGGCTAACCGTCAATGGATACAGGATGGAATTAACGGATATATTGTCCCCTTAAATGATGAAGCTGTGCTTGCCGCAAAAATTTTACATGTGTACACAAACTATGATGGTTTGATCAGTCATGCTGCGGATATGAGTAAAATAATTCTTACTGAAAAAGGTACATTACAGGTGAATATGAAGCGCATGGAAGGAATATATACTGAATTAATAAAGCATTAATATAATGGGGAGAATCATTACAGGGGTAAAATGTATAACCGGGGGTTATAGTCTGATCTCTATATAAAATGAAGATACGATCCTTGCAAAGTTCAGAACTGGTTATCTACGAGGCATTGTCGGCAGAGCATGGTTCTGTTTTTAATTCTCTGAAATGGATTAATATGTTTGGCAGCAATATTAGCCTGAATGGGATATTTAATGACAACAATGATCTGATCGGAGCTTTTTTTCATTACAACGCATCTAAATTTGGAATGTCATACATTGTTAATCCTCCATTTACGCCAAACAATGGTCTGTTTTTTATTAACCCGTCAACTAATAAATCCAATCAGAATACATTCGAGAAAAGTGTAATGGAATTAATTGCAGATTTCTATAAAAAGCTTTCGCCGTTATTTTTTGTAACCTCACTGCCAGTAGGATTTAAAGACACACAGCCCTTTTCTTGGGGAAAATTTAGTGTACTTCCAAAATATACATACCGAATCGACTTAAATTTGCCAACAGCCACTTTACTTGAGAACTTAACTTCTGAAAAAAGAAAAAGCCTGAACAAGGCGGAGAAGGATAACCTGGTGATAAGGAAGGAAAGTGACCTAAGTGTGGTTTATGATCTTATATTAAAAACATTTGAAAGGCAGGAGAAAAAAGTAAATGAACGGTGGCTGAAATCTATATTGTTTGAATTTGCGGACTCCACTAATAGTATAGCATTTGTCGCTTATAACGGAGATAAACCTATTGCTACCTCATTTTGTGTCAATGATAAGCATACTGCATATTATATATTGGGAGGTTATGATGCGGATAACAGGCATCACGGTGCAGGAGTAAGTACAATGTGGAATTGCATTACTCATGCCAGATCAATTGGTTTAAAAGTGTTCGACTTCGAAGGTTCTATGATACCCGATATTGAAAAGTATTTCAGGGAATTCGGCGGAACAATGACACCCTATTTTGCCATGACAAAAGTACCGCTTCCGGTGGAAGTTATATTTAAATTGTTTAAACGTAAATTGATTTGATATAAGTTATTGGGTTATTAAGTTATTGAGGGAGACTTGAATTTGATTTGAACAACTCAACAACTTAATAACTCAATAACTCAATAACTCAATAACCTTGAAACTTCTTATACTCACTCAATATTTCCCCCCTGAAGTTGGCGCGCCTCAGAATCGGCTGTTTGAGCTGGCCATTTATTTAAAAAACAGGGGAGTGGATGTTTCCGTACTTACTGCCATGCCTAATTATCCTCAAATGAAGGTGTATGAAGGATACAAAGGAGCATTTTACAGATATGATGAGATCAGTGGTTTGAAAGTGCATCGTGCATGGATCTATGTAACAACCAGGCGTTCCATTGCCCCCCGTTTATTGAATTATTTTTCCTTTGTGTTCACTTCATTTTTTGTCGGGCTATTCAAGTTGGGTAAACAGGATTATATTTTATGTGAATCGCCACCCTTGTTTTTAGGTATATCCGCTTATCTATTAAAAAAGTTTAAAGGAGCAAAATTGATCTTTAATGTCTCTGACCTTTGGCCCGAAAGTGCGGAAAAATTAGGGTTGGTAACCAATAAGACTCTTTTGAAACTATCCACAAAGCTTGAAGAGTTTTTGTATCGTAAATCCGAGTTGGTCACCGGCCAAACGAAAGGTATTGTTAATAATATTTCATCACGTTTTCCGGGGAAGAAAGTTACCTGGATACCCAATGGAGTTGATCTGAATTTTTATAACTTCAAAGCAGTACATACCAACTGGCGTAAGGAAAATAATTTTTCAGGAAGCGATTTTATACTGATCTATGCCGGGGTGATAGGACATGCGCAAGGTCTGGAAGTTGTTATAAAAGCAGCAGCACGATTGAAAGATCATACAGATATTAAGTTTGTGTTGTTTGGTAACGGACCGGAAAAAGAGGGCTTAATAAAAATGAAAGATGGATCAGCTATTTCGAATGTATATTTTTTTGACGTTGTTAATAAAGATCAAATGCCTCCGATCATTTTATCAATAGATGCTGCGATCATTCCGCTTAAACGGCTTGATCTGTTCAAGGGAGCCATTCCTTCAAAAATATTTGAAATACTTGCCATGAAAAAGCCGATATTGCTTGGCGTGGAAGGTGAGGCAAAGGAGTTATTCATTGACGAAGGTAAATCAGGTCTTGCCTTTGAACCCGAAAATGACAAAGATCTGTCAGAAAGGATATTGGAGTTATATAATAACAGGCAAAAAATAATTGAATTTGGGGAAAACGGATTCCGGTATGTTGAACAACGGTTTACCCGTGCCTGTATCGCCGGCGACCTTTTCGAATTATTAAAAACAAATGTAAAGGATCAATTGTAAAGATCGTGGATCAATTTAAATTGTTACAACCCCGCATAAATTTTTGGCTTTGCTGCCTCATCTCCTTTTTTTTACCCTTTGGCGTATGGGTGCCTGTTTTTACTATTCTCTTTTTGATCAATTGGATTCTGGAAGGACGCTTTTCTGAAAAATTTTCCACCGTTCCATTATTGCCGCTTTTGCTATTTGCGGGCTTGTTTGTAGTATACGTATTTGGTATGATGTTTACCCAGAATGCAGATGCCGGTTGGTTCGACCTCCAGGTAAAACTCTCCATGCTTGTTTTTCCGGTACTATTGCTGACCGGAACTTTCGGCATCAGACAATATTCAACTGTTTTATTGTGTTTTATTGCCGGCAATGCTTTTACTTCACTGATTTGCCTGGGGAGTTCTGTATATGATTATTTTCTTGCCAGCGAGGCCCATTTTTTTTACGGCGCGTTTTCATTGTTCCTCCATCCTGGTTATTTCGCGATGTATCTTGATCTTTGTATCGTTATTTTGTTGCTTTCTTTTTCAACCGATAGATACAATCTGGCAATTTCGGCAGGAGGGAAGATCGTTTTCATTATTTGTACTGAGGTCGGGAAAATATTTTTCGGGAGTATCATTACTGATTATTGTAGCTGCCGGTTCTTATGTTTTGATCAGAAATGTACCTGAAGTGGGAGATCGTTTCAGGAGTATCGGAAGAGTTGTTAATGAAACAAAAATTGATAAAACATCGTCTGAAAGTAATTCGATCCGTATTTTGATCTGGCAAAAGGATATTGAATTGATTAAAGAATATTTTTTCACCGGGGTGGGAACAGGAGATGTAAAAGATGAACTGTTCAAAAAATACAGAGCAGACGGCATAACCGGTGCATATAAAGTTGATCCAACTACTGATAAACCGATTTCAATACTAAATGCGCACAGCCAGTTTTTACAGACTTTTATAGCAATAGGTATTCTGGGATTTATACTTTTCATATCTGGTTTTGTATACCCGATAATTAATTCGATCAGGAGAAGAAATTATTTGTACCTCGGGTTTTTAGTCCTCGTGATCCTTAATTTTACAACGGAATCCATGCTTGAAACACAGGCAGGAGTGTTGTTTTATGCTTTTTTTAATGCCTTATTGTATAAAGCAGATGAGTTTGGCACAATATCTTCATAACTGGTATTTTTTGGTAAATTTGCAGGCCTTTAACATTAAACAATTAGTATGATCCCTTTTGCGCTTCCTCATATCGATCAGAAAGTAATTGATGAGGTCACTGCCGCATTGAAGTCAGGTTGGCTTTCAACCGGTCCGCGTACCAAATTATTTGAAGAGCGCCTCACGGCATATACGGGCTGCAAAAAGACACTATGCCTTAATTCGGCTACAGCCGGCCTTGAGCTCATGCTGCGTTGGTTTGGAGTGGGAGAAGGCGATGAAGTTATTTTGCCTGCCTATACATATACAGCAACCGCTAATGTGGTGATTCATTGTGGTGCAAAACCCGTTTTTGTTGATGTAAACGCAGGCGATTTCAATATAAATGTTGCAGAGATAAAAAAAGTCATTACCTCACACACCAAGGTTATCATGCCTGTTGATTTAGGAGGCTTCCCTTGCGACTATGACGCCATAAATGCGTTGGTTAAGCAAGATGAAGTGGTAAGCAAATTTGATCCCAGGGGCATAATACAGGAACAGTTGGGTCGTATCCTTGTGCTTTCAGATTCTGCGCATTCATTTGGCGGAAAATATAAGGGTAAAAGGACCGGCTCACTCACCGATCTAAGTGTTTTTTCTTTTCATGCTGTTAAAAACCTTTCAACCGGTGAGGGAGGCGCAGTAGCTTTGAATTTGCCGGCTCCGTTTGACAATGATGCGATCTATAAATACCTGTGTGTAAAATCGCTGCATGGACAAACCAAGGACGCTTTTTCTAAAGTTCAAAAGGGCGACTGGCGCTATGATATCATTGAGGCGGGTTATAAATGGAATATGCCGGACATAGCTGCAGCTATTGGTCTTGTTGAACTGGAGCGCTACGATAGCCTACATTTGCCAAAGAGAAAACATATCATAGACAGGTACAACCGGTCATTTTCCACAACCAAATGGGCCGAATTGCCTCTTGCTGTTGATGAAAAGAATAAAACAGAATCCTCCTATCATTTATACACCTTAAGAATTAAGGACATAAAGGAAGAGCAGCGTGATAGTATTATGAGGGAAATTTTTAAAAAGGATGTTGCTGTGAATGTCCATTTTATGCCCGTTCCGATGATGTCGTTTTATAAAGAATTGGGTTATGACATTAAAAATTATCCTGTAGCCTACGATAATTATTCCCGCGAGATAAGTCTGCCGATATTCTACGACTTAACAGATGAGCAAACAGATACTGTCATCAGCGCCTTTTTCATTATCATCGCGCTGTTAATTGTACTTGACTCAAAAGGGAAGGTGTTTTATTCTCAACGCAGGGTGGGACTTAATAACTGTGATTTTCTATTACTGAAGTTCCGGACAATGACTGAAGGGGCTGATAAAAAAGGATTGCTTACTGTTGGAGATAAGGATAATCGTATCACCCGCCTTGGATATTATTTAAGGAAATACAAGATCGATGAACTGCCTCAGCTTATGAATGTTTTAAGAGGGGATATGAGTCTTGTTGGTCCGCGTCCTGAGGTGCGCAAATATGTAGATATGTATACTCCGGAACAGTTAAAGGTACTCAGTATTAAACCTGGAATAACTGATTATTCCTCAATTACTTATGTAAATGAAAGTGAGCTCTTGGCCCATGCTGAAGATCCTGAGCGATTTTATATTGCAGAAGTGATGCCTGCCAAATTAAAACTGAACCTGCATTACATTAAAGAGAGAGGATTTTTTACTGATATAAAAATCATCCTGAAAACACTCACGAAGATTTTTTGACAAAAAGCAGGTAACTATTTTCCCGTTTTACCGGAGGCTTTCTGTTTGATCATGAAATCGATCAATCCATCGAGCTGTTCTACATCCAGGCGCTTGGCAATAATTTTCTTGTTCTCATCAAGCACATACATTACAGGTGTACTGTAAATATCATAGGTCTTTTTAAAGCCGGTCTGGTAATACGGGTCATAAACATTTATCCAATCCAGTTTATTTTCACGTATATACTTCTTCCATTCCGTAGCATTTGTTTCGGTTCCAACTGCATATACTTTCACGTCTTTGGCTTTGGCCGTTTGATACCACTCCAGCAGTTTGGGTGTTACTTTTTTACAATGGCTGCAGCCGTAGTCCCAAAAATAAAGTATAGTGAATTTTGAGCGGACGTCATACAATGTTATATCATGTAACAGAGAATCTTTCAGTGTCAGGTTTGGTGCGTATTTCCCGATGAGCAAAGGTTTAAGGGTCATTGCCCGCTGAGTGATCTTGACCAATTGCGCCGAATCAACCCAAAAGGCCTGTTTGGTCACATAATATCTTTCGGCCATGTGTACAAATATGGCATCCATGCCCATGATCTGCGATGATTCATAGGTAGAGGTCAACCAGTAAACAACATATTTGAATACTTCATTGTTGGCACGCGCTTTTTCCGCAATAATATCAGCAGCGGCGTTTAATGAATCCGCTGTCTGGTAGGTCATGTTATCCATAAAATTTTTCATTTTATTGTAAAGTATCGGAGTACGCAGCAGTCGTTCATCAGAAAAGTCATAATTATCCCAAAAATGTTTCCGGGTATAACGGTATGCGAAAGTAGAGTCAGGACGTCCGTTGGCGAGTATGGGTGCTTCGGGAACTTGGGGGTCGGACATGCCCTTAAATATCTGTGACAAAAGAGTTTTGGGATGTTCTTTGCTGAAATTCAGTTTATACGCCTTTACATCCTTATCGATCCTGCTCATTTTATCGCTAAGCATTTTGATGGAATCTTTGTTGTTCTTGGTTTTTTTTATCAATTCCCGCAGGGGATCCGCTTCTTTATGTTTGACGGCAATATAATTCAGGTATTCGTAAAATAATTTATTGTCTTCCGATCCCTTTACTTTCATATACTTTACGTAGTTGCTGGTGTCTGTTTCCATCGAGAAGTCCTGCACCTGGTCAATAAGAAAGTCAAAGTATTTCTTTTTAGGAAGTACAAGCAGGTAAATACCGCCTTTTAATTTTTCTTTACCCTCGAATGTAAGCTGGCCGTTTGCATCAGCCAATGCGGTATCCTGTATATATTGTTTCTCACCATAATAATTGGCCAGCAGGCAAGTGTCGCCTTTTTTCAGGCCTGCTATTTTGAATCTGATCGCATAACCATTATCTCCCGCTGAAAGAGACAGAAAAGATACCGTTGAGATAAAAAAGGCGATAAAACACTTCTTTGTACACATAAATACAAGGCTTTAGGAGATTAATCGGGTGTTAAAATTAATAATTATACAGAGTACTCTGTAGCTTATGCGACAATTTATTTAATAAAACCTCATTTCAAAATGCTTTCAGAGGATGAAATGTTGACCAGTTACAAGCACAGTAGTATAGTGATATCCAGCTATCCAGGCAAAAATCGTGCAATAGGTTTTAATATCAGTGGAATATGCACCGATAGGGCATGTATTGTTGGTAACTATTGATTATTAGCTTTCGTAAAGAAATTGCTTTATGAAAAATAATCTCATATTTTGTCGCAAAATTATAACCTTATCGTTGTAATCTTCGTATAAAACCTGATAAATACTAAAAGCAATTCTTATGATAACAACAGCTATTCCAATCACTGTTAAAAAAACAGCAAAGTCCCGCATTGCCGAACTTGATGAAATCAACCTGGGTTTCGGTAAGATATTTTCCGATCATATGTTTGTCGCAGAATACAGCAATGGCCAGTGGAAGGAAGCAAGCATAATGCCATATGATAAAATACCATTCAGCCCTTCGAGCTCTATGATGCATTACGGACAATCAATATTCGAAGGAATGAAAGCATACAGGGCTGAGGACGGCAGGGTTCTTTTGTTCAGGCCATTGGCGAATCAGAAACGCCTTAATATTTCGGCGGTACGTATGGCTATGCCAACTATCCCTGAGGAGTTATTTATGGATGGCTTGCTGCAATTGATTAAAATGGATAGCAGCTGGGTACCCAAAGGCGATGGAGCATCCTTATACATACGTCCTTTTTTGATCGCAACTGATGATTACATTGGCGTAAAACCATCAGAGACATATAAATTTCTGATCATCACATCACCTGTCGGAAAGTATTATAACGAGCCGGTTAAGGTATTAGTCGAAACCAATTATATCCGTGCGGTTGAAGGCGGAGTTGGATTTGTTAAAGCATCGGGTAACTACGGACGTTCATTGTATCCAACCAGGCTGGCACAGCAAAAGGGGTACCAACAGGTTATCTGGACCGATGCCCGCCATCACCGTTACCTTGAGGAATCAGGAACGATGAACGTAATGTTTGTGTTGGACGATGTATTGGTGACACCTCCTTTAGGCGATACAATTTTGGCCGGTATTACGCGCGATAGTGTACTGGCTATTGCCCGCGATTGGGGAATGAAAGTGGAGGAGCGTAAAATAAGTGTGGACGAGATCATTGATGCACACAAAAATAATACCCTGAAGGAAGCTTTTGGAACAGGCACTGCCGCAACAATTGCTCCGATTTGTTTGATTGGTTATGAAGGCGTTGATTATCCATTGCCGGCATTAACCGATGCTTCATTCTCAAGGCGGGTTGGAAAAGAACTTGACGATATCCGTAAAGGACGTATTTCCGACAGGCATAGTTGGACATTGGCCGTTTAGCCGATATATTATGTTTTTGGGGCAGCAATATTCATCTCATCGGTATTTTGCCTAAGTAAATCTATTGACTTTCCCGGTTAATTGCTTTAACTTGCTTTGAGCAATTATACCAATTATAAATAAAATTAAGTCCAATATTTGCAGAATAGATTTTTTTATTATATTTGGACTAAACTATAAATATAACAATATGTCATTCGCAAAAACAATACACATCAAAGAGAGTGTGAAGGAATTATCCCAGC
>JACPDY010000023.1 GCA_016183775.1 Bacteroidota bacterium | reverse complement strand
TTGTTTGCTTAAATGTGGTTTTACTTTTAACTGTAACATGTGGCTTTTTGTCCACAATATTACAAAATTATTTTATATATCTTGATAGCGGTTTAGTATAAGGACTGAAATTTTCACCCTCTCAAAATTATTGGGACATTCTGAATTAAAGACTACGCAGATTTATGCAAAGATTATTGACTCGAAAAAGCGTGAAGCTGTTAATAAAATTCCAAGCATTTCCATATAAGCCATCATCACAATTTATGATGATTGAAAAGCTATATGGTGACAATTTGCAACCTTAAATAAAAGCAACATTATGCAACTGCAAAAAATTGAAACAAAAATTTACGAAGTGAGAAAACAAAAGGTAATGTTAGATTTTGACCTTGCGGAACTCTATGAAGTAGGAACCAAAAATTTAAACCTTGCCGTCAAAAGAAATATAAAACGCTTTCCAAAAGATTTCATGTTTCAGTTAACTAAAGCTGAATGGGAAAGTTTGAGGTTGCAAATTGAAACCTCAAAGAGCAGAGGAGGCACAAGATATTTGCCGTATGCTTTTACTGAACAGGGATTATCCATGTTAAGCGGTGTGCTGAACTCCACTAAAGCCATTGAGGTGAATATAGCAATTATGAGAGCCTTTGTGTTTGTTAGACAGTATGCGTTAACTCACAAAGATTTGACCGATAAACTAAAGGCGTTGGAACGCAAGTACAACAAGCAGTTTAAAGATATACATGCGGCTTTAAATTATCTGATTGATCCTCCGCAACCGAAAAGAAAACGGATAGGGTTTAAAACAGGAAGCGGTAAATAAACTCCAGATTTGAGAGTATGGAACAGGAATTTATTTTTGAAAAGGATTTACAAACCGCTGATGAAATTAGTGGCGAAGCAAATCAAATTGTTTATTATAAAGCACAGTTGGTTAAGTATAAGAGGCTCATAGTCATACTAGTACTGACTGGACAAAAGAAACTCCAAATTATGTAAGCTTAATTGATTTTATGTTTGAACTCACACGAGCCAAATGGAAACTTCTAACATCACAAATTGGGATCTTTGAAAAAGGACAAGGAAAGGGAAAAGTACCCAAAGTATTCATAAATGTATGCGGGGTGTTTTTTAAATAACGGTAAATGCAGGGGTTTGTTGTAAGGGGGGGGTGTCTGCCTCCACTTTGCATTTGGGCAGATAAGAAATTATTCCTTAAATTAGTTTGAATAATGACAAAAATAGGTGTTACATTAGAAAAATAATTTATTTGTTTTTATTTTTGTTTTTGTATTATTTTTTTTGAAATTCGTATCAATTATAGAAATTTACACATGAAAAAAGCAAACAGCTCAAAGAAGGCATCTGCTAAGAAAGCAACGAAAAAGTCAGCTGATGAACCAAAGAAGAAGTCGGTAAAGGTTGCAGCCACTGCCGCTAAATCAAAAAAGGTATCGAAGGCCAAAGTAGCTGATGACGATGAATTCGATGAGTTTGGAGGAGAAGATGATATTAAGTTGGATGATATCAATACCAGCTTTGATGATGACGATGATGACGACGATTTCTATCCCACTGACGATCTTTAATTATAAATGTTGTTATACTAACGAAAGCTGCATTCCGCAGCTTTTTTTATAAATATATACAACCTCCGATATTATCAGCCGCGGCACCTGTAACCGATCTCAGGCAATTTATCTCATTACGCCAGCGCAGCACTCCCAGGAAAGCAAATATCAATGCTTCTTTAAACTCAATGGTATTTTTATCGGGTATAATAATTCTGTTACTGCAGTGAGCTTTTATCCGCTCAATGAGAAAGTTGTTATAAACTCCGCCTCCTGTTATTAAAAGAGGCCCGTTATTTTTGGCTGATACCTCGCATCCTTCCTCAATCTGCATAGCAGCATGTTCAGTATATGTCCGTAAGAGATCAAAAGGATTTACGCCTGATCTCTTTAATATGGGTAAAATAGCAGCCAACACCCATTCTTTGCCCAATGATTTTGGCGGCTTTTGTTTGTAATAGGACAGGGAATTCAATTGTTTTAGTAATAGCCCATTTATTTTTCCCTTGCGTGCAAGGGTTCCTCCCGCATCATATCTTTTACCAAGTTTTTGACTCAGCATATTCATTACAATATTGACCGGGCAAATATCATATGCCATTCGCTTATTTTTGCGGCAGAAGGATATGTTGGCAAATCCGCCCAGATTAAGACACAATGAGTATTGAGAAAACAATAATTCATCACCTATTGGCACCAGCGGGGCGCCTTGCCCTCCCAACGCTACATCTTTTGAACGAAAATCACAAATAACCGGAATGCCGCATTCAGCTGCAATTGCGGCTCCATTTCCAATTTGCGCAGTTAATCCGTTTTCCGGTTGATGAAATATTGTGTGTCCGTGCGACGCGATAAAATCAGGGTTTGCGCGATATTTGTTAATAAATGATCTTACCAGGCTGCCAAGATAATGTCCGTATTTGTGATCGGTAACTGCAAAGTCAAGAGCAGAGGTTTTCTCGGTGTTTTGTAAGCGTTGTAGCCATTTGCGGTCATATTGTATTGTTTCAGCAACCTTAATCTTATATGTCCATTTGTTTTGGTTGTAGGAAAACCTGCAGAACGCTATATCTACCCCATCAAGTGATGTGCCTGACATAAGCCCGATAACATTATATGCTGATGATTTGTTCATTTAAGTGGCCGTAAATCTATAAACAAGATTAGTGATTTTTGACATAAAAAGTTAAATTTGTTTTTCATAATACCATATATGGTTTCAAAACAACTTGTGTGAAGGAAATCATAGATGGTATTATGCCCGGGGGAGTAGAAGTATTAATCATTTAACCGAAGAATTATGGTGTTTGAATTAACAGAAGAGCAATTAGCGGTACAAAAGGCAGCGCGCAATTTCGCAAATGAAGTATTAAAACCCGGCGTTATTGAACGTGATAACCTGCAGAAATTTCCCTCTGAAGAGATAAAGCAATTAGGTGAGCTTGGTTTTTTGGGAATGATGGTCGACCCTAAATATGGTGGAGGGGGCATGGATACTATATCTTATGTGTTAGCCATGGAAGAGATATCAAAGGTAGATGCTTCAGCCTCTGTGGTAATGTCTGTGAATAATTCATTGGTGTGCTGGGGACTTGAAAAATACGGGACCGAAGAACAAAAGCAGAAGTATCTGGTTCGCTTGGCAAAGGGTGAAATTATCGGCGCCTTTTGTCTGTCAGAACCTGAGGCCGGATCGGACGCAACATCACAGCGAACAACTGCAACAGACAAGGGTGATCATTACTTGCTGAATGGCACCAAAAATTGGATAACCAATGGTGGTTCGGCTTCTGTTTACATCGTTTTTGCACAAACCCATCCCGAAAAGGGATCCAGGGGTATCAACGCCCTGATCATAGAAAAGGGGATGCCCGGTTTCCAGGTGGGACGTAAAGAGGATAAACTTGGTATTCGTGGTTCGGATACACATTCTTTAATGTTTACCGATGTAAAAGTTCCTAAAACAAACCGCATTGGAGAAGATGGTTTTGGTTTTAAATTCGCTATGAAAATTCTTTCCGGAGGCAGGATCGGGATCGCGGCTCAGGCTCTGGGTATTGCCAGCGGTGCGTATGAACTTGCACTTGCCTATTCAAAGGAAAGAAAAGCATTTGGCAAACCGCTTTCACAGCATCAGGCCATTCAATTTAAACTGGCCGATATGGCAACTGAAATTGATGCAGCCCGCCTGCTTTGTATAAAGGCAGCCTGGCTCAAAGACAAAGGTCTTGACTTCTCTACTGCAAGCGCTATGGCAAAATTATTTGCCTCACGGGTTGCCATGGAAACCACAACCGAGGCTGTCCAGATACATGGCGGTTATGGTTATGTAAAGGAATATCATGTTGAACGTCTTATGCGGGATGCGAAGATCACACAGATATACGAGGGTACTTCCGAAGTACAGAAGATAGTTATTTCCCGTGCTGTGTTGGCCTAGTATTTAAGATTACTTGCCCTGGTCGTAGTCCACCGTCAGTGTTGGTGTTATTGCATGCGACTGGCAGGTCAGTATATAACCTTCCTCAACTTCCGAATCAAGCAGGGCATAGTTTACATCCATGATCACTTTGCCTTCAATCACCTTTGCCCGGCACGTGCAGCATGAGCCGGCCCTGCAGGCAAAGGGCGCGTCCAGATTGGCTTCAAGTGCTGCTTCAAGTACATTCTGATGTGGTTCAAGAAACACCACGCGCTCATCTCCATCACAGATAATGGTCACTTCGGCCGGAACAATAAGACTTTGACTTACATTGTCCTTTGCGGCATCAGGAGGAGTTCCGAAATATTCAAGGTGAATATTTTTTTTGGGAACTTTCAGTGATTCAAGCGCTTCTTTTGTATTGGTCATCACGTCAGTTGGTCCGCAAACAAAAAACTCATTGAGAAGATACAGATTCACATAATTCCCGATCAGTGTTTTTATTTTTTCTTTTGTCATGCGGCCAGTATGCAGATCGCTCGTGGTATTTTTTGGCCGGCTGAACAGGTAAACTATCTTAAGTCGTTCGCCAAATGTGGCCTGGAGGTTGTCCAGTTCTTTTTTAAAAATGATCTTATTTTCATTGCTGTTGCCATAAAATAAGTTCACTGTCGATTGTAATTCAGAAGCCAACGTGGTTTTAAGTATAGATAGTATGGGAGTTATGCCGCTTCCTGCCGCAAACAGGTTATATACCTTTTTATTATATTGATTAAGGGGGGTGAAAAAATTACCCACAGGTACCATTGTTTCAACCATATCACCGGCTTTAAGTTTATCGTTGATATAAGTTGATACACGCCCACCGGCTACTTTTTTTACGGCAATACGCAGGTCCTGTTCAATTGGCGATGTACAAATGGAATACGATCTGCGCAGTTCTTCACCGTTTATCCTGAAACGTAGTGTAAGGTATTGTCCCTGGATGTAACTGAATTCTTTTTTTAAGGCTTGTGGAACTTCAAAACCCACCGACACGCAGTCGGCGGTTTCCTGTTTAACATCAACAACTTTTAGCGAGTGAAATTTCGACATAAATACTATGGTTTCTTTTCAATTAATACTACTGCATATGCGCAAATACCTTCTTCGCGTCCAACATACCCCATTTGTTCATTAGTGGTGGCTTTGATCGAGACCTGATCTTCCGAAATGCTCATTGCCTGTGCTAATACTTTTTTCATTTCAGGAATACTCGGATTTATTTTGGGTTTTTCGAGTGTCAATGTGGAATCAATGTTGCCGATTGCGTAACTTTTTTCTGATATAAGAGCGACAACCCGCTTTAAGAGCACTTTACTGTCAATGTTTTTAAACTCAGCGGATGTGTTTGGAAAATGCTGGCCTATATCGCCCAGGTTGGCAGCTCCAAGAAGCGCGTCACATATGGCATGGATCAATACATCGGCATCTGAATGACCAACAGCACCCTTGCTGTGCTGTAGTTTTATTCCGCCCACCCAAAGGTCTTTCCCCTCATGAAGCTGGTGTACATCAAAACCAAAACCAATCCTCGTTTTCATATTTATAAACGAATAACCTGCCTGGCTGGGCATTAGCTTGCGCAACGGCAGGCAGGCGAATAAAAAACGAATATACAAATTGCCTGCAAATACAAGTGCGCAAAAATGAAGGGAGATGGTGATTTTATCCGGTATCCGCTGTGACTATTGTGCTGTTTTTGAGGAATCATCATTCTGCGATTTGAAAGCATCGAAGTCGAAGAATAAGGTAAAGCGCAGGGTATTCTCAAGGGGATTGCGTTGTTGAGTGGGAATAAGGTAAGCGAAGTCAAGGCCGAATACATTATATTTAACGCCGGCACCCAGCGTAAAAAATTGACGGTTTCCTTTGGTGGCATCTTCATAGAAATATCCTATACGAACCGCAAATTGCTTGTCGTACCAATATTCAATACCGGTAGCATAATTGATTTCTTTTAATTCTTCCTTGAAGCCTCCCGGTGCGTCACCAAACGAACTGAACATAGCGCTTGGAACACTGCGGTTCGGGTCCTGCCCCGCAAGGATCTGCCTGTTACCTCCTGCATCATATAAAGGGCCGCCACTGGAGTCGGTTTTATAAACGGGTGGAGTAGGCACTAATAATTTATTGAAGTCGAACGCAAACGCAATAGAATTATAATCATCCAGGTTTACAGTAAGTGCGGTTCCCAATCGCATATTGATCGGAAGGAAATCGCGTTTTGCGCTGCTGGAATAAGAGATCTTAGCGCCAATATTGGAAATGTTCATGCCAACAGAAAGTATACTTTTTTTATCACCGAGCTTTAGGTCATCTTTACGGTAAGTTGCCGAAATATCAACGGCTACTGATTTACCTGCATGTGTGGCAGCCCCCAATACATCAACGCCATTGGTTAAGTTGGAGTAAATGTAACGTACAGTCATTCCTCCTGATAGCTCCTTCGATAACTTACGGGCATAAGCCGCATCCAGAGAAAACTCATTTGGCCGGAACTGACCTATCGTATTGCCCACAACATCAGTGAATGTAATATCACCCAACGAAAAATAGCGCAGTGAACCCGCGAAAATCTGGTCTTTCTTCGCTTTGTAATAACCCGACAGGTAAGCCAGATTAATATCGGGCACAAGCGTCCTTAACCAGGGAGTATAAGAAACGGCAAAACCCATTTTTTTATCAACAAAAGCGAGTTTCGATGCATTCCAATGAATTGAGTTGGCATCAGCGCTTGTGGCTACGCCTGCATCTCCCATTCCTCCCGCACGTGAGTCAGGGGTTATAAGTAAAAAGGGAACAGCGGTTGTAATGGTGTTTATACCTCCGGTAATTTGATTGGTGGTTAAATTCTTTTGCTGCGCAAAAGATGAGCTGTTTCCGGTTAGAATACTTCCAGCAGTTAAAAAAACTGATAGTGTAAAAAAGGAATATTTAATAAGTATGTTCATTTTTCCGGACCACTAATGTAAAAAATTAATTTAAGATTACCAGTTTTTCATACTTGTCGGCTATACTGCCATCATCGGATCGGATCTTCATCCGATAAACGTAAACTCCTCTGCCTATATTGTCACCAAAATCATCTTTCCCGTCCCAAACAATAGCATCCGAGCGAAAACCTTCAGTGGTAACCCTTGCATTGATGCTTTTCACAACTTTCCCGGTAATGGTAAATATTTGTATTTGCACATCCAGTTGTTCGCAACACCTGTTGTGTTCAAAGTAAAAGGATGTTTTCGTGGTAAAAGGGTTGGGGAAATTAAGAACGTGTTTAAGTGCAAGTTTTGCGGTTTCAGCAACAACAAACTCTGTATTCACCATGGTTGAATTGTTGTATATATCCCATACTTTAAGCGCGAGAGTGTGTTTTCCTTCACTGAGGTTACGATAAGGATAGCGAATAATTCCGCTTTTGTAACTGTTCAGATCGCTTTGGTAATAATCGTTGAGCACAGCGATCTTTTCATTGTTCCCGTCAAGTGTTGCAACGAGGTCGTGCCCGATACCATTTCCAACTGTATTGATTCCGCTGGTGTCTTTTACAATAGCATAGAGCAGGGGGTTCTCGTTGGTGGTACCTCCCAAAACGAATTTAGTATCGTTCATATATAATCTAACTTCCGGCCCGGCAGCGTCAGTAGCTGCAGTCAGCGATGAGCCGCCGATATAAAAATTTTCACAATAACCGTTCGCGTCATCAACTCCGTTTTCGGCATAATAGCTTATGCGTCCGATACCATATTGGTAGGCAATATCTTTGGGAACAACAAATGTGAAACTGAACAACCCGTTGGTAACACTTATTTTGCCTTTATATAATATATTTTTTTGCAGTTTAAATGTAAATGGAGGACTTGCTGTGGTTCCATCATTTGACAAAGTGGTTATACTTACAGGCTTATCATACACTGTAGGATAAATGACCCCATTAAATGAATCCAATGTGTCGCCGTATTTGTCGGTGAGATGCCCGTGTACAGTAAACGTGCTCAACGCTTTTAGCGTATCAACGGCAGCTATCAATTTCTTTCCATTTATACTGTCAGTGACCACATTATACTTAGGATAAGACAAACGAAGGGCGGGATCTCCAAGCAATGTAAAATTGCGGTTATTTACATTGGGGCCGCTTGCAACTTTTGTGAGGCGAAACAGGTCGCCGATCCGGGCTTTTTGTCCGTCGGGTAAGGTGTCAAAAGCGTGAGCATAAAAATTCATATTCAGGGTGAAGTTAGGCGATGAATAAACCAACCGTACCGTGGTTAATAACCCTATCCCTCCGCCTTTAGGGTTCAGTAAAACAATTTCGCCTGCCGATGTTAATGCCGGATTGTCAAAGCGGCTGAACTCGCAGGTGGCGGTAACAAACAATGGCAATCGATAGAGGTTTTCCCAGTTTTCAATAGTGCTAATTTCAACTACCCTTTCGTGTGATAAACCAATTTCTCCTCCATGGCCGGTATAATTCATAATAAGGGCTCCTTTGGATACGCGTTTGTTGATGGCATCAGTAGCGTCAGGGTAGCGGTTCCCTCCCGGGGTGGCCTGCTGTGCAGTGGCATCGAAATAAACTTTGTCAATGTTGTAGTTTTTGTAATTGGTATTGACAACTGTAGCCATCTGGTCAGCCTGGCTTTCATGCGTGTTGTTGTCCTCATCGTCTCCTATAAAGCAGATCATATTACGCCAGTCGCCATAGGCAGAAGTGTTTTCAAGGTTGTTGCAGGCGGCTCCCTGCCCGGCTGTTGCAGGCGCCTTGCTTGAATATAAAATTATTTTATTGAGCATATCCCGGGCTTCCTTTACACTTTTTGCAGGAAGGCGGCCAACGCCAATGTCAATGAGATCTGTCGATGTTTCGGACCAGGTCCCTTCGTTATTATCGAGTAAGCCATAAAAATCGTCTGATACATATGATCCGGTCGGGTCATGCGAATTGTCGGATTGATAGGTCGGAATAAAGTTGGAATTGTTTAAAAGGCGAAATTTGTTATCATACGATCCGTCACCGAAAAGCAATAAATATTTAGGCAGGTCGGTATAGCCGGTTGATCTGTCGTAGAACATTTTCATAAAATCACGGATGGCCGATACATCCTGTGCGCCGGAAGAAAATTCATTGTATATCTGCTGGGGAGTTACAACCACAACACTCATGTTGTCGTTGGTGCGATGGTGATCCGCAAGTGCAAGAGCTTCATTGAAAAACAAGGGATGTGAAACAATAACAAGGTCGGATTGCGGAAGACTATGCAGATCCTGGTTAGGTACCACCCCAATTGCGGTTGGGGTATAAAAACTATTTCCATTAAAGGCAATGAACTCGCGCAAGGAATCGGAAGCCAAAGTAAATTGAAAAACACCTCCGCTGTTTGCTGCAGACTGAAGTTTGACATTGGTTGGGTCGGTGACTTCCCATATCTGTAAATTATCAAAACTCGATAAATTGAATTGAGCTACTTTACCGGCGCCAACCGATTTTGAATCGCGGAATTGCATTTGATTGCCGGTCATGCTTAATATCCTTCGAACATTCACTTCAATGTAATTCATCCATCCCACGGCATCAGCTGTTTGTTTGGTTGTAGTAACATTAAGGGGGGAAGATGGGCTGTTGACGCTGAGGCAAGTGCTTCCGGCTGCGGCATAGTCGCCATAATAAAGGCTCACAGGCACTGAAGGAGCAGTCAGGGTTTGTGAGGCAGAACCGCAGGTTACAAGATAGGTGCTATTGTTGCTGCAGCGGCTTATCAGGTCCGCCTTGACAACCGCCGGAGTTGAAGTATCCATATTGGGAAAGTTGTAAGCGACATTAAATGTAGTGAGGATATCAAAGTTAAAGCCATACCACTCCCGTCCGGATTTGATCAGGTTAGTCGCATCATCTTCGGTGAAAGCATAATCGTCAAAGGATGTAACATTGTCGGTTGAAGATGATAATGAGGATTGCGGGGTTATTCGTTTTCCGCCTCCAAGGTCGGCTGTAATAAAATAATAGGTAGTATCAGAATATAAATTCTTATTGTGCTGAAAGGCGGGACAAAATCCGGGTTTGTAATTCCATCGGTTAGGGCCCTGACCGTAAAATAAAATGTAGTCGGCAGAGTCAAGTTTTCCGTCGCTTTCGCCTGTTACCTCGATCGCGTTCTCGGCAAGATCATCTTTTCTGTATATGGCATTAGCGAAGGGCAATTGACCGCCTCCGTTTCCATAAATACGAATGTTGCGCGGATCAATGGTAGTTACATCCAGTCCTGCATTTTTCAAAAAATCATAAGTTAGTTTATAGACACCGTCACGTGTCAGTCCTATTCTGAACCATTTGCCGGTTGCAAGTACTGAGTTTGAAGCATAAATTTTTTGATCCGGTGAATATGATTTTGCTGTTGCATTCGCTGTTGTATTGTTTGAACTTGTGCTTAACTGCAGCTTAAACGAAACTAATTTTTCATATTTACCAGATGATGGGTTTTTGCGAATGGGTATAAAACGTATCAGTGCATATGGTACTTTCCTGTCGTAAGCAATTGCCACGTTTGGCTTAATTTCATTGTTGCTGATCGACACCAATTCAATTTCCTCGCTGCTCAATTCTTCATAAACGGCATTCGATAGCTCAGCCCCTACATGAGCTGTACCGTCCGGCAACTTTATGCGTTCAAAATATTCGGGCAAATGGTTTGAATTGTATACAGCACCCTTAAACGACAGGAAGCGATTACTTTCATTCTCCGAGAATTTATTTACTTGTATGGCTTCCCACGCAATTTTTCGGTCCTGAGGAGAAGTACTACCTGAAAAAGCAATAGAATAACTCAAAAACAATATAAAAACGAATAATAATCTCATTTTTCTAAATCATTTAATGTAACGAATATAGTTGCTTAAATCTATATTCCAGGGCATTTTTATACTTTTTACAGACTAACTCATAATGCTTTTCAAAGATTATTTTATTTTGCATTAACATATAGTCATTTATCTCATTGATTAACAATAATTTAAATTATTTTTTGGCAATAAATTGTCTGTTCGGGTTCAATTATTCACGGGTGTATTGAAATTGTAAGTTTTCTTTATCATTATATGTAACAAGCTAATAATTAGCTAATTATTTATTTGTTGGTTGTATACAGGACTTCAAAATTATTTTATTATATTTGTGTTTATCGTTGTTTGGTTTTGTGTGTTAAGTCCGTGTTGATAACTTAGTTATTTTTGGTTTATTGCATAAGTTGATAATTAATAAGAATTAAAGAGGGGAAGTTTTGTAACGAAGCGTGACCGGTCAGCGTTAAATTCACAATAACAAAACTCTATTGCTCATGTTAAAACGAATTACATTTTCAATGGTCTTATTGCTTTCACTGGTATGTGGTGAAGAAGCATTTGCCCAGGATCCGGAGTTCACTCAATTTTATGCTAATCCGTTATATCTTAACCCCGCGTTTGCGGGTACATCCCGTTGTCCGAGGTTTATTTTAAATTATCGCAATCAGTGGCCCGGTATTTCAGGAACTTATGTTACTTATCATGCTTCTTACGATCAGCATATTGATGCGCTTTCAGGTGGGATAGGGCTTATGGCGATGAATGACGTTGCAGGAGCGGGTGGAATTTTAAAAAGAACATGGCTGAGCGGAATATATTCCTATCAACTAAACATTACGCGAGAATTTTCAGTTAAAATGGGTTTCCAGGCAACCTATGCTCAGGTGAGTGTTGATTGGAGCAAACTCACATTCGGAGATCAGATAGACCCTAAGCGTGGGTTTGTTTTCAATACTCTCGAAACAAATTATATTGGTAAACGTTCTTACCTTGATATATCGGCCGGAATGCTTGGATATAGTAAACGTTACTTTTTTGGTTTTGCTGTCCACCACTTAACAACACCCGATGAAGCGCTGGTTGCGGGTCCAAGCCCGTTACCCATGAAAATAACAGCTCATGCCGGTGCGGTAATTCCACTGGACATTGCCAAAGATGCCGAAACTTCAATTTCCCCGAATATATTATACATGAAACAGCAGGATTTCCAGCAAATTCTGTTGGGTATTTACCTTAATAAAGGTCCTGTAGTAGGTGGTTTGTGGTATCGTAATCAGGATTCCTTCATTGCGCTTTTAGGGTTCCAGAAAGATGTGTTTAAGTTTGGTTATAGTTATGACCTTACCGTTTCAAAACTCACTAATATAACAGCCGGTTCACATGAGGCGTCTATGACCTTGCAGTTTGCATGTAAGCCTAAAAAGAAAAAATTCAGAACAATAAGTTGCCCATCGTTTTAGTTTATGTAAGTTAACAAGTACCCGTAAAAAAACAACATAATATGAAAATGAAGAAACTATCAAAGCTGGCTTTTATTACAGGAGCGGTAATTATCGTTTCATGTTCAAAGGAGCGTTCACCGGTTACAGGCTGGGCTTATAACGAGCCCAAAAATGGTGGTTTTGAAGTAGTGCCATACATGGAACAGGAAACCGGGCCCGGACTGATCCTGGTTGAAGGCGGAACATTTACAATGGGCCGTGCTGAGCAGGATGTAACATATGATTGGAATAATGTTCCCCGCAGGATCACGGTTTCATCATTCTATATGGATGAAACAGAGGTGCGTAATCTCGATTATCTTGAGTATTTGCACTGGACCTTCCGGGTGTTCAATGCAAACTTCTATGAGATCTATAAGAAAGCTTTACCCGATACACTTTGCTGGCGCGAGAGAACCGCTTTCAATGAGCCTTATGTAGAATATTACCTGCGTCACCCTGCATACAGGGATTATCCTGTGGTTGGAGTAAACTGGCTGCAGGCAAGTGATTTCTGTGCATGGCGTACAGATCGCGTGAACGAATTTGTTTTAATACGTGAAGGTATATTGGATCATAATCCAAACCCATCTGAGGCCGATTACTTTAACACCGATCAGTATTTTGCAGGTAAATGGACGGGCCAGGTTGTAACTAACCTGCCATCTATTGATCCAAATGGTTCAGGTGAACGTCAGGTACGCATGGAGGATGGTATATTATTACCCCGTTACCGCCTGCCCACTGAAGCGGAATGGGAATATGCATCAGCTGCTTTGATTGGTAATACAATAGGTGAGCGGATCACTGAAAGACGGTTATATCCATGGAACGGACACTCAGTACGTAATCCTGAAGATAAGTTTATCGGACAGTTTTTGGCTAACTACAAACGCAGCAATGGTGATCAGATGGGTGCCGCCGGTTACCTGAATGATGCCGGTGATATAACAACTCCTGTATTCTCTTATTGGCCGAATGATTATGGATTGTATAACATGGCTGGTAACGTCAGTGAATGGGTGATGGATGTGTTTCGTCCGCTTTCTCCTGAAGATAAAGAAGATTTCCGCCCGTTCCGTGGTAATGTGTTTAAAACACAGGTTAAAGACCCTGCTAACGGACCAAACGATATTGTGATCAATACCGATTCGGTATTATATGATAAAGACAGTAATATTGTTAATATTCCGGGCATGGTAAAATGGAGGGATGTAAGTATCTCTAACAATGAGGACAACCTTGATGAACGCAGGAATTATAAGTATGCCGATAACATTAACTATCTTGATGGTGATATAAACTCGAGTGTATATTATGGGGAAGGTGAAGATGCCGCTCAACGGGGAAATAAGATCATGTATGAATATGCAGTGTATTCAATGATCAATGATAAAGCCCGTGTGTTTAAAGGCGGTAACTGGCACGACCGTGCATATTGGATGAATCCGGGCACACGCCGCTACCTCGATCAGCGCCAAACTGCGCCTTGGTTAGGTTTCCGTTGTGCAATGACACGCGTTGGCAGTCCAATCGGCTTAGGCAACTAAAATTATTGTAATAAATTATTTGGCAAAGCCCCGGGTTAGTTTTTAACTTGGGGCTTTGTAATTTATTAACTTGCTTAAAGCAATTTTTGTAAAAATTGAATTGTGAACATTCGAACAATTGAATACCGAATTAAGAAGTAAATTTCGTTTCCTTAATTTTATATTTCTTTCAATTGCTTCACTATTCGTTATTCAAATCTATTATTCATCAAGACTGTTGAGACAGAGGCTGCTGGAATATACAGAGTAATTTTAAATTCGCTTAAACATGTTCACACCTATCGCGCTTCTGTACAAAATTTTTGAACAGCATCCTGTTGTATGTACCGACACGCGTGATATTAAAAAGGAAACCTTGTTTTTTGCATTGAAGGGCGCCAATTTCAATGGAAATACGTTCGCAGAACAGGCTGTTAAGGGCGGATGCGCCTATGCTATAGTTGATGAAGAGCAATATGTGAAAGGTAAACAATTCTTATTTGTTCCGGACGTATTGGAAACCCTGCAGGCCTTGGCTAATTATCACCGGCGAATGCTTAACACTCCTGTCATAGCTATAACCGGCAGTAATGGTAAAACAACAACCAAGGAGCTGATCAGCCTGGCACTCAGCAAAAAATACAATACACTTTCTACAAAGGGCAATTTAAATAATCACATTGGTGTTCCGCTTACGTTGCTTACTCTTACCAACACACACGAAATGGCAGTGATCGAAATGGGCGCGAACCATATCGGGGAGATCGCAGGATTGTGTGCCATTGCAGAACCTGATTATGGAATAATTACAAATATCGGGCGGGCTCACCTGGAGGGCTTTGGAGGACCAGAAGGAGTGATAAAGGCGAAAAGCGAACTCTACGATTATATTAAGAAAAAGAACGGGTTATTGTTCGTGAATGCCGATAACGATCTGCTTGTAAAGCAGGCCGCCGGAAACCGTGTTTTGTTGTATGGTACTACTAACCAGGTAAATGTTCAGGGGACACTTGTTAAAGCCGACCCATTTGTAAAAATGCGTTGGAAAAGAACAGAAACAATCACCCCGTTGATCGACCGGCAATTATTGAATACGCACCTGGCCGGCAGGTATAATTTTGAAAACATTCTCGCTGCTGCATGTATTGCAAGTCATTTTGGTGTTGATGAGCAAAAAATAAATGAAGCGCTTGAAGGATATGTGCCATCGAACAGCCGTTCTCAACTGATAGAAAAAGGTACAAATAAAATTATACTTGATGCATACAATGCCAACCCGACCAGCATGAAAGCGGCCATTGAAAATTTTTCGGAGTTGAACTGGCCTGAAAAGATCCTCATATTAGGTGAAATGCTTGAACTCGGCAATGAGACTGTGGGAGAGCACCAGGCGATCATCGATCTTGTAAAAGACAAAGAGTTTAAAAAAGTGTATTTGGTAGGTAAAAATTTTAAGAAGGTGAATAACACCGTTAGCGCGCAATTATTTGAAACTGCCGATGATTTATGCGTTTATTTTAAAGAATACCCTTTGAAGAATGCCTCCATACTTGTGAAAGGCTCTCGGGGCGTGAAGCTGGAGAAAGTAGTGGAAGTTATAAATTAAAATACATGAGATATGCTTTTCTTTTTTCATGCAGCCTAATTGAACTCGTTTCTTTTGGTAAAAAGATTTTGAATATGATCAGATTTTGTTTCTTTCTTGCGTTTTGTGTTTTAGCTGTGATCAATGCCTTTGGTCAAAATGAAATGGCGACGCTTCCTTCTGCTTCTGTTGACAAAGTGACTTCAATAGACCCGACTGTTTTTATTGTGAATGCATTCACGTATAAAAGGGTCGAGGAGAAGAAAGATAATAACACCCTGCGTTTAGGTATTCATACAGATAAAATTTTTGTTATTGATAGTACTGGAAATATTCAGCCATATATAATTGACAATTTTGATTGTTCTGTATCACTGAAGGGTGGAGGGATAGAAATATTCAGTTGTGTCGGCAATTCAATTGCCGACGAAATACATACTGTGATGGCAAAAAGCGATATTGGTTCAAAAGTTTATTTTGATGGAGTTGTTGTGCGCGACAGCGATCGTAAAAGCCATAAGGATATTGTCAGGCCTTTGGTTATACAGCGGGTAAAGTAATTAAACTTAACCTATTTAGGGTCTGCTGAAAAGACAAGCCCATAGAAAACGTTCGGAAAATGATATTATTTACCCGAGCGCCGGCCACGACAAAACGCGGTGCCGTGTAGCCTTGTGTGTAAGCAATCGTTTTGTCTTGATTTCTTTTGTTACTTTTCTTCATCAAGGAAGAAAAGTAAATGAACGATTTTTTAAATATATGTGATTAAAAAGCTTGCACCTAATTTGATTGTATAGGTGTTCAATGGTTTAATTTTATTGAGGTTTGTACTTTTTCAGTAGCCCCTATTTAATGAAACGACATATTTTATTTTCTGTTTTTTTTATAGCATCAGTTTGTGGCTATGGTCGCCAAAGTTACAGGCAAACAACCACCGACTCAGCCGAAACCGTTACTCGCATTAATCCTGATCTTTTCCCGTTTGGTGTTCATATTTTCAAGCGTGTTGAAAATAAAACCGGAAAAAAAATGTACAAGCTGGGTTTAAAATCGGATAAGCTCTACGTGATTGATGCCAAGGGGAATGTTCAGGACTTTACATTTTTAAGCAGCAACCTGTTGATTCCGGTAAATGGAGGAAATGCGGCAAAAAAGATACAAAACAGAAAACTTAACAACGTAGTAAAAGACATACTTACTCAGGCAGGTACCGGTGTTAAATTCACTTTCGAAAACATTGTTGTGCAGGATAAGGCAGGCAAACAAATGACCGGGTTGGTTGAACCTCTGCAGATGGTGAAGATAAAATAGCCGGAACATCAAAATCCTTATAGATTTACAAATTGCGTATAGTCAGTTATTTAAAATATAATTATCCAAATTAATATTAATTTGGATAATTTATATATTATATTAATATTATTTAGTATATTTATATGTATAAATTAATAATAATCTAGTATATTATGGAAAATGTTGTTCAAGTAGAACGATATATTCAAAAACAATTGGAAAGCCGTATAGGCCAGCAAAAGGTGCTTGTGCTGTACGGTACACGCAGAGTGGGTAAGACTTTTTTATTGGAGCAGTTGGCGAAAAAATACGCAGCAGATAGTTTGTTTCTTTTGGCAGAGGATATTAATGTGCAGGAAAAATTAGCACAACGTACTGTTGCCAATTATAAGGGGTTGTTTGCCGGAAAAAAATTAATAATTATTGATGAGGCACAGAATATTCCGGAAGTTGGAATGGCATTAAAGTTAATGATCGATGGTATAAAAGGAATAACGATTATCGCATCCGGATCTTCCTCTTTCGACCTGGTTAATAAAGTTGGAGAACCTTTAACGGGTCGCAGCTATACACATTTGCTGCTGCCGGTAGCACAATGTGAATTAAAGAAAAGGGAGAATGTATTTGAAACTATCTCAAATCTTGAGAATCGTCTTGTGTACGGCAGCTATCCGGAATTGATCTATTTGGATTCTAATTCAGAAAAAGAAGAATACCTGAAGGACCTGGTTCAATCGTATTTGCTGAAAGATATTTTTATGTATCGCGGTTTGCGTAATTCAGATAAAATTTTGCAGCTGTTAAAATTATTAGCCTTTCAATGTGGACAGGAAGTTTCATTGAATGAATTGGCAAATACTTTGGGTCTTAATAAAGTTACTGTAGAAAATTACCTCGATCTGTTAATGAAAGTATTTATTATATATCCTCTGGGCGGCTACTCCGGCAATTTGCGCAAAGAGGTTGTAAAAAGCAAGAAATGGTATTTTTATGATAATGGAATTCGTAATGCCATCATTAATAATTTCAATATACTCGCCTCGCGGATTGACCATGGGCAATTGTGGGAAAATTATTTCATTAGTGAGCGGATCAAATACAATCAAAGCAGAAAATACAGCCCTGAATATTATTTCTGGCGTACGTATGATGGGCAGGAGATCGATCTTATTGAGCTTGTGAATGGTGGCTTAACAGCTTTTGAATGTAAGTGGGGTATTAAGAAGAAAAAAATTCCCGGCGCTTTTCATAAAGCATATCCGGATGCCTCGTTTACTTTAATTAATAAAGAGAATTATTTAGAATACATTTCGTGATCTTCATAACCACTTCTTCTGCAAAATATCTTTCGCGTGGTAAGTTATAATAATATCCGCACCCGCGCGTGCGAATGCGTACATATTCTCTAGCACTATTTTTTGCTCATCCAGCAGCCCTTGTTTGGCCGCTGTTTTAACCATGCTATACTCGCCCGATACATTGTAGCAGGCCACCGGTAATAGCGTGTTTTGTTTCAGGTTGCGTATAACATCTAAATACGCCAGGGCCGGTTTAACCATTAAAATGTCGGCGCCTTCCTGTTCATCCAGCAGTCCTTCTTTCAATGCTTCATTACCATTTCTGAAATCCATCTGGTAGCTTTTCCGGTCGCCTTTTTGAGGTGATGAATCAGCGGCTTCGCGGAATGGCCCGTAATAAGCAGAAGCGAACTTTATCGCGTACGACATGATCGCAGTGTTCTCAAATCCTTTTTGGTCAAGGAGTTTACGCATAGCACCTATCCGGCCATCCATCATATCGGATGGGGCGACCATGTCGGCGCCGGCTTGAGCGTGGCTCAATGCCATTTTAGCTAATACTTCAACGGATTCATCATTGTGAACATAATCCCCATGCAGAATGCCGCAATGGCCATGAGTGGTATAGGCACACACACACACATCAGTTATTACATACAGGTCATCACCAAATTGTTTTTTCAGTTCAGTTACTGCTTTCGATACAATTGAATTTTTGCTGAAGGACGAACTCGCGTTTTTTGTTTTTTCTTCACCTACGCCAAACAGCAATATTTTGTTGATACCATGTTTTAAACCCTGTTCAACATCTTTGATGAGTTCATCAACCGAAAAGTGGTTGATACCCGGCATAGCCGCAATGGGGTTTATTTGCTTTTTTCCAGACCTGACAAAGTAAGGATAAATGAACATGTTCTTTGATAAACGCGTTTCAGCCACCATCTCACGGATGATAGGTGTTTTACGGGTTCTTCGTGGTCGTTGGTTCATAGTAAATAAATTTTAACCGCAGAGGGCGCGGAGTGTTTTCGCAGAGAAACGCGGAGCGATTTCCGATCGCGTATAAATTTTATTTTTCTTTTCAATTTTCCTGACATTTTAATTTTTCTCTGCAGCCCTCAGCATGTTTTTTCTCCACATTATCTGCGGTTATTTTACACACTCATCACTGCCTGTACCAATCCCAGATCATCAAAAGCAGGTGGCATTGCATTGGCTTTTACTCCCATTTTACGCAATGCGTTAGCTGTAGCATCGCCCATAGCCACAGTTTTTTGCGAAGGGGAGATGTTGTGTTTTTCAAAATAGGCTTCTACATTCGATGGACTTGTAAATACCACTATTTCCGCTGCTTCGAGGTCGTCAATGCTGTTTTTTATTGTTTCATAAACAACCATATCTATTACTTGTCCGGCTTTGAATTGTTGCTGTATGGTTTTCATACTGCCTTTTGCCTGAGGGAACAATACCGTTTTGCTACCAACCACCGAGGCAAATTGTTTGCCGGTTAAGCGTGTATCCGTGGAATAACCTATAAATTCAGCCTTTTTTCCGAATTTGCGCAATTCTTCGGAAGTGCTTTTGCCAACAGCCGCGAATTTTACCTGCTCTAATTGCGGCTCCTGTTCAAAAAAATGTCTTACCGCGTTTTTGCTGGAAAAGAACACCCAATCTGTTTTAGGTAATTTACGTATAGCGATCTGTTTTATTTCTATAAGTGAACGCGCCTGCACTTTAAATCCATTTGCACTGAGTGCTTTTTGAAAATAATCATATTTTTTTGGGTCCCTGGTAATGAATACAGATGAGGGTTTTAGCTCGTTTAGTTTTTTGACTATTTTTTCGGCAAGGCCTTCTGCTTTTCTCGATTCAAAATAAATTTGTTTTGGAAAATTATTCCAGGTTTCGGCTTTTGAAGCCCATACTTTGTAAATGGGGTCTCCATCTTCATTTTCATCTTTCTCACAATAAGCGCCTAAAGGCAGCTGGCAGCCCCCGTCAAACAGGTTAAGTATTTTACGTTCCACACCTGTTGTTTCACGTACTTCGGCTTCATTCAACTGTTGAAGCAGTTGATAAAGCTTTTTATCCTGTTCACGTATCTGAAGAGCAAGTACGCCTTGTGCCGGGGCAGGAATAAATTCTTTGGGACTTATTTTTTCGGAATAAAATTCAGACAGATCAATATTCAGGCGTTCAATACCTGCAACGGCCAGCATAATGGCATCGTATTGTTTGTCGCGTAGCTTTTGTATGCGGGTAGGTACATTTCCCCTGAGATCGTGCAGGGTAATATCATCCCTGAAAGCCAGGAGCTGTGACTTTCTGCGTGCGGAAGAGGTACCCACGCTGGCATTTTTTTTGAATCCGTATTTCAGCCGTTCATCCACCGCGCTTTTATGTACCAGTATTAATTCCGAGGGGTCTTCGCGGTATGATACAGCTGCAATAGTTAAACCTTTTGGATTCTCTGTAGGGAGATCTTTGTGTGAATGTACTGCCAGATCAATTTCGCCGGCCAGCAGAACATCCTCAATTTCCTTGGTGAAAAAACCTTTGCCTTCCAGTTTATCCAGGCTCAGATCCTGAATTTTATCGCCTTGAGTTTTTATTATTTTTATTTTAGCTTCAAGGCCGATCTCTTCGAGTTTTTTTTGAATAAAGTTAGCTTGCCATAAAGCAAGGTCGCTGCCGCGGGATCCAATTATGAGGGACGAGGGGCCATGCCTGCGTGAAAAAGCTTCGGCAGGCTGACGGGGAACGCGGGACGAGGGGGAAAGTGATTTTTTTGACAAATGAGGAGCTTTTTATGAAGGGAAATACTTAATTCTACATTCTTAATTTTTAATTTCTTCAGAGAGAATGTCTTTCGCCATTTTCATGGGTACGCTGATGTATTTTTTTTCAACGTAGGAAAGTATTTTGTTGAGTACCTCTTTCGATTGTTCATCAAGACTTTCAATGTCTTTCGCGAATACGTGATTAAGTGCTGTGTTGTGTATCTCTTTTACTTTTTTTGGCACCTCGCTCATGGCCAGCTCTATTTTGCGTGTTTTCAGAACCTGACGGAACTCCGCAATGTTGCTCGATACAATTTGTTTACAGTTGTCGAGTTCTTTTTCGCGTTCGGTCATGTTTTTATGCGCGATATCCTGTAAATTATTCACGGCAATAAGGTTAATGTCGAAACTGTTAAGAACTTCGGCATCCAGGTCATTGGGGACTGCCAGATCGATCACAATTTTTTTAGAAGTATCATTGCCAACCAGTGCCGTATAAATGGCTTTGTTAATGATGCTTTGAGCGGCACCTGTGCATGTTAAAATAACATCAAAGCCTCCTGTATAATTTTTTAATTCGGTTAAGGCGTATGCTTTGGCATTCAATTCGCCTGCCAGTTTTTGCGCATTTGACAGCGTACGGTTAAATACAACAAAGTTTGTGAACCCGTGTTTCTTCAGGTATTTAGCCATTGTTGTATTGGTAACTCCCGATCCGATGATAATAAAGCGGGCGTCTAATTTTACATTCAGTTCTTTCAGTTTACGATAGGCAAGGGACACAACGGATACAGGATTGCGTGCCACATTGGTTTCCGTATATACCTGCTTGGCAGTTTCAATGGTACGTTTAATGATGATGCGAAGCAGGTCGCCTGTTAAGCCAATTTGTCTGCATTTATCATACGCATTACGCACCTGTGTTATTATTTCACGTTCACCTACAACAAGTGAATCAAGGGAAGAAGCAACATTGAACAAATGATCCAATGCCTGTTCGCCTTTCCATATAAGTACGTTTTTGGCCGCCCAATTTAGTTCTTCATTGTTCCATGTAGGAGCAAACGCTGAAAAGAAACGGGAAATAAATGCTGTATCAATTTCTGTTGAGTTCACCAATAAAAATTCAACGCGGTTACAGGTGGAGAGGTACATCAACTCACTTAATCCGCATTGCTCTTTTATGGCCGAAAGGCGTTCGGCAATTGTGTCGTCCTGCAAATGCAGTTTTCCTATGGCATCTATGCCAGTAGTTTTATGTGTAAACGCGATGATCTTGAAATGATCCATACAAACCCCTCTCTGACTCTCCCAAACGGGAGAGAACTTATTATACTCAGGCAAATATGAGGAATGAACGATTTATAATTGTCATGGAATTGTCAGAAGGGGCCGAAATATGATGAAAATCAGCTTTTTTTATCGAAAGGAGGTATTCCCTATGGTAAAGGAATATTATTCTTTAAAGGTTTTTGGCACAGCTGGATCAGTATATATTACATAATCACCGAGTATTTTATTTTTACCAGAATCAATAGCGTTGGGGAAATCTTTATCGCCGTTGATACATGAAATAACAAGAACTCTCAGTTTGGGGTTATGTTTTTTTAAGTGAGTAACAATTCCCAGTCCTTCATCGCTATGAAAACGTCCGTTAAGCTGGAGTACTTTCGCATTTTTGTTTTTCATAAAAATTCTGCTGATCGAATAGGCCATAGTAGCGTCCCACAGCGACTGCGAGTGTACCACATATTTGGGCATCATGCCGTTGGAGACCGGAACAATTTTATTTGATGTGTCTTTAGACGTGGCTCCTGTACTTCTGCCATCTGCCATTACACTCATGAATTTTTCGTAATATTTACCGACGGCGGTATCATATGGCAGGGGCGGCAAAAATGATTTTGCTGTTTTTGATAGTTCATTGAGTGAATTTCGTCCGTTCCTGGCTGCCATGTTTACATATCTTGCGGGTGAATTTGCGGCAATTACATTTAATTTTTTCTCTTTTGCGAATTCAATTAGTGGTTTATAATCTCTGTAATTTTTCCAGGCGCGGGTTTCTTTAATAAAATTTTTTTCCCGGATAAAGCCCTGTAAATATTCATCCAACACTAACTGGCAATCGGATTCAAACATTTCCATACTTAACACTATTTGATTGCCAAATGAAGTGTAAAGGCCTTTAAAAATTTCCAGTTCGAGGAAATGTCCGACAGAGTCGTTATGTTCTTCTCCAAAAAACACAACGTCATAATTTTTCATTTCTGAAATAATGTCGTTCACAGTACTTTCTTTTAAAGTGTTTGAAGAATATATTTTGAAATTAGCGGGTTTGATGGTGTCTTTATGCAATACGAAGGATAAGAATAATGCCGCTATTATTAAGAGTAATATATTTTTCATGGAGTGAAATTAATATAGCGTATTAATTATGACAAAATATTTTTGAGATGGCCGGTAGGTAATGTAAAATAGAAGATTGCGCCCTCATTTATTTTTGCTTCCGCCCAAACCCTGCCTCCGTGTTTTACAATTATTCTTTGAACGATCGCCAGGCCAATCCCGGTCCCTTCAAATTCACTTTCGCTATGCAGTCTTTGAAAGACTCCAAAAAGTTTAGCAACATATTCCATATTAAAACCTACACCATTATCTTTGATATAATATGTGATTTCATTTTCTGATTTTGTTGAGCCTATTTCCACTACAGGATTTTCTTTTTTACCGGAATATTTTACAGCGTTAGAAATCAAGTTCACCCAGACCTGGTGAAGTAAAGATTTATCTGCATTTGCCGATAATAGCGCATTTATTTTTATGGATGTTTTAGATGGGATTAAATCTCTTATTTCATTTAAGATCAATTCAACTAATTCGTTCATATTTATTTGAGACTTATCCACTTCCTTTTTTCCTAATTTTGAGAATGAAAGTAAATCATCAACAAGCGCCCCCATCTTTTTAGCATTATGTTGAATATTTTCGAGGAGCCGTCTTCCTTCATTGTCTAATACCTGAACATAATCTTCCTCCAGCATTTTAGAGTAGCCGTCCAACGCTCTTAAAGGGGCTCTTAAATCATGAGAAACTGAATACGAAAACGACTCCAGTTCTTTATTGCTTATCTCTAAATCAATATTTTTCTTTTTCAGATTCTCATTGAGGTTATATAATTCTATTTTCTGCTGGTGTTTTTCTATGAAAAACTTCACCTTATTAATTAATATTTCAGGCTGAAATGGTTTTGTAATAAAGCTGAACGCGCCTTGCTCATATCCTTTGAAGATATTAAGATTATCAGTGTAAACGGCAGAAATAAATATGAATGGCAGGTGGGAAGTTTTCTTTTCTTCTCTTAATATACCTGCCAGTTCATAACCATCCATTTCCGGCATTTGTATGTCAAGCAAGGCAAGAGCAAAATCGTGATGCAGCGTTTCCCGGAGAGCTTCATTTCCACTGCTGGCTTTAATGAGCTCTACATCCAGGTCTTTCAGCACTACAGTCAGTGCTACTAAATTTTCAGGCCTGTCATCTACTATTAGTATTTTTGGTTTATTATCCATGACAATACATGATATTAATTACTTACTTAACCATACCCTCATTAAAGACAGTAAGCGCTCTAAGTCTACAGGTTTTGAAATATAATCATTGGCGCCTGCGTCAATACATTTCTGTTTATCTTCTTTCATCGCTTTTGCCGTAAGGGCAATAACGGGCAATTTTTTAAACCGTATTTGTGCACGTATTTTTTGCATGGCTTCATATCCATCCATTTCCGGCATCATTATATCCATTAATACTAAATCTAATTCAGGGTTGTTATTCAGGGCTTCAAGTGCTATTTTCCCGTTTTCAGCTTTGCTTATTTCCATCCCGCGTTCCGTCAGGACCTTAGATAAAGCAAATACATTCCGCATATCATCATCTACTACCAGAATTTTTTTACCATGGAAAATGGTTTCTTTGTCGTATAAGCCGGCAATAATTTTTTGCTTTGATTCAGGTAAATTACGGATGGTTCTATGAAGGAATAAAGCGGTTTCATCCAAAAGCCGTTCTTCTGATTTCACTCCTTTGATGATTATTGTTTCGGCATATTTTTGCAGCTCCTCATTTTCTTCCTTGCTCAACTCCCTTCCTGTATAAACTATAATAGGAGGCATTTGCCCGTCTTTAAGTTTTTCCAATTTATGTATGAGTTCATATCCGTTGATATCGGGAAGCCCAAGATCAAGTACAATACAGTCAATGTGATTTTCCTTAAACAATGTAATGGCTTCTTTTCCACTGGCTGCTTCGAAACATTTAACATCTCCGTTACCGATTAGTTTTTTCATGGCTTTCCTGGAGTTGCCGTCATCCTCGACAATCAGCAGATTCTTCATTTTTCGGCTAATGAAATTTTCAATCCTGTTAAAAATTTCTTCTAGTTGTTTTTTATCAACCGGTTTTGTAAGATATGCAATTGCTCCTTCTTTAATAGCATCCATTGTTCTTTCGTCAATTGAAATAATATGAACGGGAATGTGTCTTATTGAAGGATTGGCTTTTAGATCTGTCAGCACCTCATGCCCGTCAATACCAGGTAAATCAATGTCAAGCATGATCGCATGAGGTTTATACTTTTCTGCCAGCACTAAGCCGTCTTCTCCCGTTGCCGCAGAAATACATTTAAACCCTTTATCATGCGCCTGCTTTAAAAGTATTTCGGCAAATTTCAAATCATCTTCGATAACCAACACAAGTTTGTCATTCTCTTTAATTTTATCCCGGTCATCCTGCAGTGCCGGATAATTAAGAAAGCTGTTGTTTGATGGTTGTATGACGGATGTTTCTTTTTTAGCAGGTGTTCTTATAGCTGTTTCCCCTTCCTGTAATTCTACGGGAATAACCAATGTAAATGTTGAACCTTCATTTATTTCGCTGGATAATTGAATTTCTCCACCCAGGAGCTTTGCGAGTTCCCGCGAAATAGATAATCCCAGGCCTGTACCTCCGTATTTTCTTGAAGTGCCTCCGTCTCCCTGGTGAAATGCCTCAAAAATCAATATTTGTTTTTCTTTTGCAATTCCCACTCCGGTGTCAGCTACGGCAATGGCAAGACTATTATTATCATACCTGCTGATGTTTACGCTCACATTTCCCTTATCCGTAAATTTAATGGCATTTGACATCAGGTTTTTGATGATCTGATCCAGGCGCTTGGAATCTGTTCGAATAGCCTCGGGTAAATCTTTCCCAAGGGTGATACTGAATTTAAGTCCTTTCAAGTCTGTCTGATGCTTGAAATTCCGGTTGAGATTAGTGGCAAAGTCTTTTAAGGCAAGCCGTTCTATACTTAGTGTCATCTTTCCGGCTTCTATCTTAGAGAGGTCAAGCACCTCATTGATCAGTCCGAGCAGATCATGGCCGCTCTTATTAATTATATCTGCGCTTTCTACCTGGTCCTGTGTAAGATTTTTATTTCTATTATCAGCTAAATCTTTTGATAAGATAAGCAAACTGTTCAACGGAGTTCTCAGTTCATGAGACATATTGGCAAGAAATTCAGATTTATATTTGCTGCTTATTTCCAGTTGCCTGGTTTTCTGTTCAATGTCAACACGCGCGGTTTCCACTTCTTTGTTTTTTAATTCCAATGACTGGGTTTGTTCTTCCAGTTCTTCATTTGTTACCTGCAATTCTTCCTGCTGCTGTTTTAAATTTTGTGTTTGCTCCTCCAGTTCTTCGTTCATTTGCTTCAGCTCTTCCTGCTGCGATTGAAGTTCTTCGCTTTGTGTCTGAGTTTCTTCCAGCAACAATTGAATCCGTTTTCTTGCAAGGGCAGAATTAATGCTTATGGCAATACTTTCCATAGAAGAATTGATAAAGTCCTTTTCTGTGTTACTGAATGCTTTTAGCTTGCCAAGTTCTATCACTCCTAATGTTTTGCCTTCAAATATAAACGGAGTAATGAAAAGATGGGAAGGTTTGGCGTTCAGAACAGAAGATGTGATTCGTATTTGCTGCTCTTCTATATTGGCGAGAACGATTTGCTTTTGCTCGAGGGCTGCCTGCCCAATCAATCCTTCACCCAGAGTAAATTTTTCTTTGGTATCTGTTCCCGATGAAAAAGCGTAGTGTCCCGCCAGATTCAGCTCTTTTGTTTTTTCGTCAAGTAAATAAACAGCTCCTATCTGGGAATTAAGGTAATTGGATAAAAATGTTACTGTATTGTTTGTCAATGTTTCAATGCTTTGGTCTCCTTGAAGGGTTTCATTGAGCTGATTTTGGCCGGTGGTTAACCAATTATGTCTTTCATTTGCAGCCGTTGTCTCACGGAGTGAGTTGGTCATTTTTTTCAGTGAGTTGCCTAAAGCATCTTTAGCTGACTTAGGAATAATGTTCACCTCATAATTTCCGGAAGCCACCATAGTGGCATTTTCAGTTACCTCCCGGAAGCTTTCATTGATACCTATTAATGAATTAAAGATGGGTCTCAACTCATCTTTTGTATTATCTTCCATTTTGGTTTCGGTATGTTCTCTGCTTGAAATTTTTTCTGCCTCTTTGGCGATAAATAAAATTCTTTTACTGATGCTTTGTATGATCCAGTACGAAATAATTATTGCGATAATAATGCTTGCAATAGTCAGCGCAATAATCAAATTTAATGCAGAATCATAATTTTTATCATTCAGCACCTTGTCATCTGCCATAGACTTTTCGTTTTTTTCAATTAGCCTGGCCAATTGTTCTAAAGTCTGATCCCTTACTTTTAATCCTTTTTCAACAGATAAAGCAAATGCTTTTTCGTTTTCATTTTTTAGTGCCAGCAGAATAATTTCATCAAGTATGGGCTTGTATTCAAGCCAGGTAAATTTAAACTCATTTAATATTATTTTCCCCTTGAAATCTACAAGGCTTTCCAATTCCGGTATCTTTTTGTCTATGGAAGCCAGTGGGGTATAAATGCGGACTTTATAATATTCTTTTTTAGCAGGATCCTTTTCCAGGATGATATTTTTTTCATGGCGAGTGGCATCAAGTACATCTATTAATATTTCGTGCGACAGGCTTACTTTTTTTCCTGCCGAATTCACAATATTGTTTAACCGTTCGTTGGATTCTGATAATTTATTAGTCATAACCAGCGCAACTGAAACCAGCAGCAAAAGAATCACAATAAAACCGGATAATAATTTTGTCCTGATAGTTAAATTCATGTGGTGTGTGTTTTAGGGAGTTGATTTATTTTTGATAATAACTTCGCTATATTTTCTAAGGAAAGAATATGATCCACCTGCATAGAAGCAATTGCGGAGGCCGGCATATAACTTGATTCTGCGGTAGAAGGATCCTGTGCTATCGTTAAACCGCCATTTTCTTTTATTCGTTTCAGTCCGTTTGTTCCATCGCTGTTTGAACCGGTTAAAATTACACCAATCAGGTTAGCCTTATAAACATCTGCAGCCGTTTCAAAAAGCACATCAATAGAGGGGCGGGCGAAATTTACCCGTTCATCAATGCTGAGTGAAAAAGTTCTGTCTTTTTCTACTAATAGATGATAATTCGGGGGAGCTATATATACGGTTCTTGTTTCTATTTTCTCTTTTTCGTCAGCTTCCTTTATTGTCAGGTGATTTCCTTTGTCTAGCAAGGTTATCCAGGTACTGTCGGAATGCGGACTGGTATGTTGTACAATAATTATAGGCATGTTAAAATCTATATGTAAAGATGATAAAAAAATCCTCAGGGCGTTCATCCCTCCTGAAGAAACCCCAATTACAATAGCCTCGTATTTTTGTTCTGTATTCAAGAGGGATAATGGTATTAGTATTTTTTCTTAAATATTTTTTGTTTTTTGTCCACCTCTATATACTGTGCTTCAAAATCGCAGAAGCGTAAACTTTCTTTTATTCCCAAACAGAGTATACCTCCGTTTACAAGGCTATCAAAAAAAAGTTTTTGCACACGGTTTTGTAAATCTTTATTAAAATAAATCAATACATTCCTGCAAAGGATCAAATGGACCTCAGCGAATACGCTGTCGGTAACAAGATTCTGATTCGCCCATACAATATTCTTTTTCAATGACTGATCCATAATAACCATGTCATATTTGGAAGTATAATAATCTGCAAAAGATTCTTTTCCTCCGGCTCTTTGATAATTGATGGTATATTCTTTAATTTTTTCGTTGGAAAAAACGCCTTCTTTCGCCTGATTTAAGGCATGCTGATTAAAATCAGTTGCATAAATGGTGGTGCGGTCATACAGATTTTCCTCTTTCAAAATAATAGCCATAGAGTAAGCTTCCTCTCCTGTAGCGCATCCGGCATGCCATATTTTAATGAAGGGATAAGTTTTTAAAATTGGTATTACTTTTTCCCGCAAAGATTTGTAAAAGTCAGGGTCGCGAAACATTTCTGTTACCGTTATAGATAAGTCCTGTAAAAGCCGGGAAGCGAATAGTTCATCATGTAAAACCTTATTTTGTAATTCGGAAATACTTACCAATGGAGTAAGAGCGAGCCTGTTCATAATCCTTCGCTTGATATGCGCCTCTGAATATTGACGAAAATCGTAGCCGTATTTCTGATAAATGGCTTCTAATAATAAGGGAAGTTCTATTTCTGATATGTTTCTTATAGTCATAGCCTATATTTTGGGAGTAAAACAACCAAATATACGTTTTATGAAGAGGAAATTCTGTGGAAAGGTGATTTTTTGGGTGTCCATTTTTTTCTGGCTCTCCCCTCTGGGTTTAGTTTTAGGTGGGTGTCTTTAGGTGCGTTAGTCTTCACCTGCTCATTGCAGGAAGTGAACCCAATCGTTAAGGTGAGAGAAACTATCGAGATGAAGAGTTGCGTGTCAATTTATTGGTTTTAAAATTGGTTCTAACGGTTTGCAGCTATTCTTGAAGATGCCCAAATCTTTTATCTTATTTACCTTCGTAATCATTTATGTCTTTTCAGTAGTGTTTTGATATTAATAACGGGCATGTCAGATGTACTTCCCATAATGATACTTACAAGTGGTTTCATGATTTTAGGTTTTTAAATAGTGAATTTATATTTAGTTAGGTGCATACTTGAAAATGGCTTGTTTGATGATTTATATTATAATTTGGCTGAGAGCAATTCATCTTTTTTAAGAAATACCGTTACATTTTCTTTCACTCGTTTTATTACTTGCAAAACATCACATTTAATAAAAGTATCGCCAGTAATGTTTTCGTAGAGTTCAATATATCTCTCAGAAATAGAATTTATAACATTATCCGTCATCTCAGGAACTTGTTGCCCTTCCTTTCCCTGAAAGCCATTTTCCATAAGCCATTCTCTTACAAATTCTTTGGAGAGTTGTTTTTGCGATTCGCCTTTTACGTGACGTTCTTGATACCCTTCTGAATAAAAATATCTTGATGAATCGGGAGTATGTATTTCGTCAATAAGCATAATTTTCCCGTTTTTATTTTTTCCAAATTCATATTTGGTATCAACAAGTATCAATCCTTTGCGGGCTGCAAAGTCAGTTCCTCTTTCAAATAAAGCGTGTGTGTATTTTTCAAGTTGCTCATAATCGTTTTCGGAAACAAGCCCTTGTTTGATTATTTCGTTTTTGGAAATATCTTCATCATGCCCGACTGATTCTTTGGTTGTGGGTGTGATAATTGGTTTGGGGAACTTGTCGTTTTCTTTCAATCCATCAGGTAATTTTACTCCACAGAGTTCACGTTTTCCGGCTTTGTATTCTCTCCATGCGTGTCCGGCAAGATACCCTCGAACTACCATTTCTACTTTGAATGGGGTGCATAAATATCCAACCGAAACCATAGGGTCGGGAACATCTATAATCCAGTTGGGAACAATGTGCGAAGTGGTTGCCATAAATTTTGCTGCAATTTGATTAAGCACTTGTCCTTTGTTTGGAATTCCTTTTGGAAGAACAACATCAAATGCTGAAATACGGTCGCTAACAATCATTACAAGGTATTTATCATCAATGTTGTACACATCTCTTACTTTGCCTTTGTAAAATGATTTTTGCTTCGGAAATGTAAAATCTGTTTTTGTAATTGCGTTCATAGTTTGTTGGTTTTAAATGGCTGTATTTATGAAGTGTTCGTTAATAAGTTCAATAATAGTGTCGCTGTTGAATGGTTTTTTAAAAATGCCAATGGCATTATTTTTTCGTTCATTTATGATCTTATTATCAATTTCTGAAGTAATGTAAATTATTGGGAGTTTCTTTTTTCTGCATTGTTTTTTAAATTCTTCAAGTTCTTTTTTTTGTGAGGTGTCAGTGTCGCAAATAACAAGATGTGGCACATTCTCATTTGGGAGAGCAAACACCCTGAGAACAGCATTTCGGAAAGAAACATAATCAAGAATATTTTTTTTCAGCAGAGCTTGTGCCCGATGAACCGCATAACCATTGCTTTCTAATTTTTTCTGAATGTTCATCCAAAGGGTGCCACCTTGTTCAAAAATCAAAATTTGCTTGCTGTTATTTTTAAAATTTTCCAATTTTAATTGTATCTTTTGTTTGCAAATCAGGTCATTCTTTTTTTTCTAAAATCAATGTTATAAAAAACAGCTGCTTGTAAATATTGTTTTGTAGTAATATTTACTGTTTGAGCAAGGTATCCTATTTGAATATTTGCATTTGGCAAAAACTGATATCCCATTGCTCCGTATAGTCGGTTTCTATCAAATGGTAGGGCTGAAAGATTGATAAATATCTCATCATAAAAACCAAGAAACAAGGTGTTTTTTTCTATTTCTTTTTTATTGAGAGGTACAGTGATTCTAAGCAAATATCTTACCCTGTCAAGGTATCGGTTATTGTTGTTTGATTGTATCCATCTTTGTTCAAGGCGATAACGATGTTCGAATAAACATCTTCCTAAATTGTTACGCATAAGAAACTGTTGCCAAATTCGATTTTCTGTAACTTGAACTCCTGACAATTGTTCTTTATCAAAAGCATAATTTGTAACATAGGCGTATCCAATACTTGTAAAAGCAGAATTGTTTATATGATAATTAATGCCACCACGTAAAAGCATTTGTTCGGTGTTTGGAGTGATTTCAAAGCTGCGGTATTGTGCTTCTGTATGAATGCTCCATTTATTGTTCAGGCGTGTTTGCTTAAAGCACATTAACCAGTTACCGGTTGTGCCTGATGGCGACTGTCCAAACGATGAATAGTTCAATAAAAATACAATAACACAAAAAATATTTATTCGTTTATGCAACGGTTTTCTCATTTATCAATTGGTGATTTAAAAACAAAGTTTCGGAATAAAATGTTACCAAGCCCGTTGTTATGTCATGTGTTCCTCCTACAATTCCTATTGTTCCGGATTCAATCATTTCTTTTAAGATTGGACTACGTTCCATAATGGCTTTAACGGTTCGTTTTACATTGATGGCAGCGACTTTTTCTACAAATTCTGCGTTGCCCGAACTGCGATTGTTTGTTATAGTCTGTTCCTCATCAACGGCAGGTCTTATTTTGGTGAGTAGTGCTGTCAGATTACCCATTTCTACGTGGTCGCAAGCACCTTTTACTGCACCGCATTTTGTGTGTCCCAAAACAAGAATGATTTTTGAACCTGCCACTTTACAGCCAAATTCCATACTGCCCAAAATATCTTCATTGATAATATTCCCTGCAATACGAACACTAAACACATCACCAAGTCCTTGGTCAAAAATTAATTCTGCCGAAGTTCTGCTGTCAATACAACTAAGAATTACCGCAAAAGGGTGTTGTCCGTCCGATGTTTCATTTGCTTGTTGTAAAAGGTTTCGGTTTATTTTAAGATTATTTACAAATCTTTTATTGCCTTCTTTTAATAAATCTAATGCCATAGCAGGTGTAATGGCAGTTTGCATTTCTTTAGTTAATGTTTTCATTTTTTTTGTTTTTTTTAATTGTTAGTAAATCAAGTGGGTTTTATAAAATTGATTTTCTCAACGGTGATGTTTCTTGTTTTGGAATTGTCTTCGAAATTTTGAATTACTTCTATCACATCGTATGCAATTGACTTTGATTTAGAACAGTCGATAATAACTTTTGAGTTTTTAGGTATTGCATCCAAAGCTTGGATAACACTTGCTTTATTAAAAAATGAAACTTCTTCAGCTAAAACAAGATGATGCACTTCCTGCCCCTTTTCAGTTATTGCAATGTCTTTCATGTGATGTGAATTACGATAACTATGGCGTAAGGTGTAGAAGATGCCAAAAAGAACGCCTATTGTAATACCCTTTAATAAGTCGGTGACCAAAATAGCCACAACGGTAGCTGTGAATGGAATAAACTGCTCCCAACCTAATTTATACATTTGTTTAAACAAAGCTGGTTTGGCTAATTTGTAACCAACCATGAATAGAATGGCTGCTAAGCTTGCCAATGGTATCATATTCAAAACACTTCCAATTGTAAGAGCACTTACTAATAGGAAAACACCGTGTAGGATTGCCGACATTTTTGTTTTTCCACCAAAAGCTATATTCGCTGAGCTGCGGACAATTACTTGTGTAACCGGCAACCCGCCAATTAATCCAGAAATTACATTTCCCAGCCCTTGTGCTTTTAGTTCTCTATTTGTGGGTGTAATTCTTTTATCGGGATCCATTTTGTCGGTAGCTTCTACACATAGTAGCGTTTCTAAACTGGCTACAATAGCCAATACAATAGCTATCTTCCAGACCTCAAAATTTGTTATTGCTGAAAAATCAGGTAGAGTAAACTGACTGAAAAAATCTGCAATTGAGTTTGGAACTGGTATAGCAACAACTTGTTTTGCGTTTAAACTAAAATCAAGTACTCCGTTTTGATATAAATTAAACATCACAATTCCAAAAACAACAACTACAAGCGGACCGTTTATCATCCCAAATATTTTATGTTTTTTGGTTAATACGGTGTCCCCAAAAATCAGTATGACTAACGAGATGGCTGCTATTAACAATGCACCCGGGGCTATATAGTCAAGTGTCTTAAAAATTTCAGAAAATGTATTTTCTCCATCGGCTTGAATAAAAGCATCATCTCCTTCTGCATCTTTATCCCAACCCAATGCGTGAGGTATTTGTTTTAATATAATTAATAGACCTATACCTGTTAGCATTCCTTTAATAACAGAAGAAGGAAAGAAGAAGGCAATAAAGCCAGCTTTGGCATACCCCAATATAAGTTGTATGATACCTGCTAAAACTACAGCTGTTAAAAATGCTTCCCAAGAACCGCCCAGGGAAGCGATGGATGTTAAAACAATGACTGCTAATCCAGCTGCGGGACCACTCACCCCCAAGGGAGATCCACTTGCCATGCCAACTACAATGCCACCTGTAATACCTGCTATAATGCCTGCAAACAATGGAGCACCCGAAGCAAGCGCAATGCCTAAGCATAAGGGGAGTGCTACAAAAAACACGACAATGCTTGCCGGTAAATCATTTTTTAGTTCTTTAAATAAATGTTTCATAATTATGTGTTTTAAATATTTTCAGACAAAAGTAGTAATAATATTTAAATAGATAGTATTGCTATCATAAAAAATATACTTACATTTGTTATAAATTAACAAATAATGGACTTATCAATTAAGATTAAGATGAATGAAAAGCTGTTTCTTCGTAACCCTGAAGACACAGAATTAGGAAGGAAAATTATACAGCATAGCATTGTCCTTATTCATAAGATTGGATTTGAAGCATTTACATTTAAAAAGTTAGCGGAAGAAATTGCTACTACAGAAGCAGGCATTTATCGCTATTTTGAAAATAAACATCGTTTACTTATTTACATTGTTGATTGGTATTGGAGTTGGCAGGAGTATCGTTTAATATTTCAAACCAACAATATAAAAAATCCTGAAATAAAAATTAAAAAAGCTATACAGTTATTGTCTGCCCATGTTGAAGACGATATTACAACAGAATACATCAATGAAAAAATTCTCAATGAAATTGTCATGGCTGAAGGCGCTAAGTCATTTCTTACTAAGCATGTTACTGAAGACAATAAGGCAAAACTATTTAAACCGTATAAAGATTTGTGTGCAAGAATTGCAAGTTTCATAAAGGAATACAATCCGAAATACAAATACCCACACTCAATAGCATCCACCATTATAGAAATGGCTCATTCCCAAAAATTTTATATGCAGAATCTTCCATCACTGACTGATTTTGGAGCAACCAAAGATGAAAGGAAACTTGTATCGTTTCTTGAAGATTTGGTTTTTTCAAATATTAAGAGTTGAAGGTTTATAAAAAATCGAAAGGTGATTAAATTAAACCGAAGTATATATATTACAACGTTATACCTTATCCGGACAAGCTCAGATAAAAAAAGGAGCTATTGCAAAAGGAGGGATTCGATTTTAACTATTTCACCCATTACTGGAAGGCCAAAAACGGCAATGTATATTTGTTTTGCTACGGGTATAGCTATCGTGATCTGAAAGATAATGGAAAGTACACGCTTATAACCTGGCAGGATTAATATGAGTAGTAAATAAAACAGCCATCACAGCTTTATCTCATCTTCCGCCTTATTAAGGAAATGGTATTCCATAAAATGATAGGATGAGACAGCCTTGATCTTCATCTTTTTGCCGTACTTGCGTTTCCATTTTCCAAAAATTGAAGTGAACAGACCTTTGGTCAGATAAGCTTCAATAAAGGGGTGTACACAAAGGGTGATCTCTTTTTCGTTCTGTTCTGTAAGTATATAACGTAAATTGTTTTCGATCTGGTCGATAAGCAATACGCTTGCTTGTATCTCACCTGTACCACCGCAGGTAGGGCATTTTTCAACGGTAATAACATTTGTTGCAGGGCGCACACGTTCACGGGTGATCTGTACCAAACCAAATTTACTGGGAGGAAGTATGTTGTGCTTGGCGCGATCGGTATGCATTTCGTCGCGCAGCTTATTGAATAATTTTTTTCGGTTTTCGGCTGAGTGCAGATCAATAAAGTCAACCACAATAATTCCGCCCATATCGCGCAGCCTCAACTGGCGGGCCACTTCAACAGCCGCGTCGAGGTTCACTTCCAGTGCGTTCTGTTCCTGCGATGAACCCGACTTCGCGCGGTGTCCGCTGTTCACATCAATTACGTGCAGCGCTTCGGTATGTTCAACAATGAGGTAAGCGCCGGTTTTCATGGTAACTGTTTTGCCAAACAACGCTTTCATTTGTTTGTCAACATCAAAATGATCGAATATCGGTACTGTACCCTTGTAGAGCTTCGCTATTTTTTCCTGCTCCGGTGAAATGGTGCGTAAATAACTTTTTATTTCCTCAAACATCTTCGGATCGTCAACGTGTATATTCTGGAATGAGGCGTTGAGCATGTCGCGTAAAATAGCAGAAGTGCGGTCAAGTTCACCCAGCACTTTTTTAGGTGGTTGTGCCGTTTTCATTTCAACGAAGCAAGTATTCCATTTGTTGATGAGGTCTTTCAGGTCGGCATCAAGTTCGGCAACACTTTTATTTTCAGCGACAGTACGAACGATCACACCGAAGTTTTTTGGTTTAATGCTCTGCATCAGCCGTTTGAGCCTGTTCTTCTCTTCGTTCTCCGTGATTTTTTGCGATACAGAAATTTTATCTGAAAAAGGAACCAGCACTAAAAATCGTCCGGCAATTGATAGTTCGGATGTGATGCGGGGACCTTTTGTTGATATGGGTTCTTTGGCGATCTGAACAAGAATGTTTTGTCCGGTTGATACCATGCTTGATATTTTGCCATCTTTCGGAATGTCACTCTCGTTACGGAAATTACCAAGATCGGAAGAGTTCAGCTTTCCGGTTTGCGCAAGTTTTGTGTACTTCATTAATGAAGCCGCCTGCGGACCAAGATCGAGATAATGTAAAAAGGCGTCTTTTTCATAACCAACATCAACAAATGCGGCGTTAAGTCCGGGCATCACTTTTTTAACTTTTCCCAGGTAAAAGTCGCCCACGGAAAAATTATTGTTGGTTTTTTCGCGATTCAGCTCAACCAGTCGTTTGTCGCGCAGCAAGGCAATAATAACCTCGTTCGGGGTTGAGTGTATTATTAATTCGTTGTTCAATTTTTTAAAGTTTAGTTAAACATAGCGGCAAGCCATATCCTGGTTAAGGATGGTACCACAGAATAACCCAAGATAACAGATGGTTTTGTCAGAAATCCGTTACGATGTAACGGATGCAGCTTATAGTTACTTTACTATAAGTGATAGCAAAACAAAAAGCATGGTGCTAGCCCGGGGAAGTATAAACAGGTACAGGAAGACAGAGTGACTATATGAGCCCCGGGATGATTGATGCATATAAATCAATTATCCGGAGCTATAATCAGTTGTTTATTTCTTCTTGTGCCTGTTTTTTCTCAAACGTTTTTTGCGTTTGTGGGTTGCCATTTTATGGCGTTTTCTTTTTTTACCGCTTGGCATAATAAGTAAGTTTAAAGTTTAATGCTTGCCTGTCCGTCAGGCAGGTTTATAGTTTAGAGTTTGGTGTTGTACCTCGATCTAACTTTGTTTTAATTTGTTGATATAATTCTTTACTTCATTTTTAATGGTTGTGTCATCCACCAGACTTACATATTTTTCAAGTGTTGCAATTGCCTTTTGTTTATCACCTGTGCGTTCATAAGCATCTGCTAAAAAAAGATAAGCCTCCAGGTAATCGGGCTTTATTACAAGCACTTTATTAAAACGTTCAATTGCCTTTTCAAACTGACCCGATTTAACCGAGAAAAAGGCGAGATTCAGCTGTGCGTTAACATGGGTTGAATCTTTCGCGATCACTTCACGGAGAAGTCCTATTCCTTTCATCGGGTCGGAAGTGCCTTCAACGTAGCAGGCTCCAAGGTTTGTTTTGGCGTCAAGGTTACCAGGCTGTTCACTTAACGTTTTTTCAAAACACCGTATAGCATTTTGATAGAGCAGTTGGTGTTCATCTTTCTTCGCGAAACGAACTGCATTGTAATAGCGTTCACCTGCCTTGTTCCACCATTCCGGTTTGCTTTCAATCAGGGCTTTCTGTTCGGCATAATAAGCTGCTATGTCGGGACGTTTTAATTCATCCCAGGTTTTGATGAGCGAATCCGATAACATCAGTTTCTGCGGATTGGTTGCATGATCAAAAGCTTTTTTCCATTCACTTACACGGGCTTTAGGCTCACCTGTAAGGTTGTCAGAGGCTTCATCAACAATACTCACAAAACTTTCTCCTGTGTTGGCTTCGGCAACTTTAGTCTTATCAACCTTAGGGGACCGGGTATTAGCAAAAAGTAAAAGAACGAATAGGGTGAGGCTGCCTATAATGGCTATGATCTGGCCTCTGGACATAAATTTTATTGGTTATTGCCTTCAGTCGGTTTAACCGGCACGCTTTTCTTTACCTTTTCGGCAAAAGTTTTAGCGGGTTTAAACGACGGAATATAATGTGCGGGAATAATAATAGTTGTGTTTTTTGAAATATTACGACCGGTTTTTTCAGCACGTTTTTTTACAATAAAACTTCCGAATCCCCTGAGATAGATGTTCTTGCCTTCGCTCATGTGATTTTTCAGAACCTTCATGAATGATTCCACTGTAGCCTGAACAGCAACCTTCTCGATCCCTGTCTTTTCTGCTATTTCGTTTACTATATCTGCTTTGGTCATGTTTTAAACTATTTAAAATCAAACAATTGAAATTCACTTTAAGACTGCAAATATACTACATTGTTTTTGAATACATATAAAAAATATTTATTAATTGGCTGATTATGATGAATATAGCATAAATTTCGTAAAAAAGAGGTCGTACTATTGGAAATTTTAAAAAAAACGAGGGTGCCTTGGGAGCTTTGGATGCAATTACCTAGCTGAAATCCTGCCAGATCAAACTAATTTAGAGGCATACTACTGTAAATGAAGAGCTCCCGATTCCATATGGAGAACGAAACGGAAGCTGTTTTGAGAAGCGATAATTAGATATCCGGCTATAATTGTAGTGAAAACAGATGGCCGAAATTACTGAACGGTTGAAAAGTTTAAATAAGCGGCATACTTAATTTTAATAAATTAGTTCCCCCTAAAAAAAGCCTCTCCATTTCAGGCGGAAGGCCGGGTAAGGCAAATGATACCAAAAGACACTATAGATAAAATTTTTGACGCTGCCCGTATAGAGGAAGTGGTGGGTGATTTTGTTACCCTGAAAAAACGTGGAGCGAATTTGCTTGGGTTGTGTCCTTTTCACAACGAAAAAACCCCTTCATTCACTGTGTCCCCTGCCAAAGGCATTTATAAATGTTTTGGCTGCGGTAAAGCCGGCAACTCAGTAAACTTCATGATGGATCATGACCAAATGACCTATCCTGACGCGTTGCGCTACCTCGCCAGAAAATACAATATTGAGATTGAAGAAAAAGAGCAAACACCTGAGCAACTGCAAAGCCAGAACGAGCGCGAGAGTTTATTTGTAGTTTGCACACATGCGCAGAAATATTTTACAAATAATTTATTTAACACCGATGAAGGCCGCTCTGTCGGGCTGAGTTATTTTAAAGAACGTGGCTTTCGCGACGATGTCATTGAAAAATTTCAGTTGGGATATGCTCTTGAAGAGCGCAAAGCTTTTACCAAAGACGCATTGAGTAAAGGCTATAAGCTGGATTACCTGGTTAAAGCAGGACTGACAATTGATAAAACGCAGGAGAATCTGGAACCCGGAACCCGGAACCCGGAACTTGCCTTCGACCGTTTCGCCGGACGTGTTATTTTCCCTATCCACAATGTTACCGGCCGCCCCATTGCTTTTGGCGGACGTATACTGAAGACGGATAAAAAGTTAGCCAAGTACATTAACTCGCCTGAAACCGACATTTACCACAAGAGCAATGTGCTGTACGGTTTGTTCTTTGCCAAGAAATCCATTATAGCGGATGATAATTGTTACCTGGTAGAAGGATACACCGATGTTATTTCCATGCATCAGGCCGGAATTGAGAATGTGGTCGCTTCATCCGGCACTTCATTAACAGTAGAACAGATCAGGCAGATAAAACGCTATACGCAAAACATTACCATTCTTTACGATGGTGACAGTGCCGGTATAAAAGCTAGTTTCAGGGGTATTGATATGATCCTAGAGGAAGGAATGAATGTAAAGGTATTGTTGTTTCCGGACGGCGATGACCCCGATTCATTTTCCAAACGGGTGAGTTACCAGGAACTGAAAAAATTTATTGCTGATAACACCAAGGATTTTATCGCGTTTAAAACAATGATGCTTTATTCGGAAGTGTCAAGCGATCCGATAAAGAGGGCCAATCTTATTAAGGACATTGTTGAAAGTATCGCTGTTATTCCTGAAGCTATCCATCGTTCGGTATATATAAAAGAGTGCAGCCGTTTGATGGAGATGGACGAGCAGATGCTGTTGAATGAACTTAACAGAATAAGGAGAAAGCGTGTGTCGGATAAATACAGATCAGAAGACAGTCCTTCTGAAAATGTAACTTCTACTGAAGTGGTGACCGGAGTGCCGAAAGAATCCATCGATCCCAATGGAATTGAACAACAGGAAAGGAATATTATAAGAATATTGCTGAATTTTGGCGATAGAAATGTGATCGTAACAAATGAAGATGAAGACGGGGAGCCAGTTGAAACTTCGATAACTGCAGCCGAACTTATTTTGCATGAACTCGCTCAGGATAATATCCTGTTCAAAAACCAGGCTTACCAGTTCATCTATAGTAGTTATTCAGTGGGTATCACTAATGGGCAGCTTCCGAATATGAATTCATTTATAAACCAGGATGATGTTAATGTAAGTAAAACAGTCATCGACCTGGTGAGTAGTCCGTATACATTAGCAGAATGGAGCCGGCATAATATTCTGGTTGGAACTGAGGAAGAAAACTTAAAGGCGACTATTTATAAATATGTAAATACGCTTAAAGCTAAATACATTCAGCGTATGATAGATGAAAACCTTAAGCTGCTTAAGGATGCCGCTGATGAGAATGAGATAGTAATGTTTCAGCAAAAACAAAAGCAATTGGACGAAGCCAAATCCTATTTTAATAATTTATTGGGTAGGATAATTGTGAAGTAATTTTTTTTCTTTCTACACACCCCTTCTTTCACGCAATCATTCGCACCCCGGAACTTTGAACTCAAAAAGGAGACTTTACTTTTTTTGCCTTTTGTATAATGTAATCGGCCTGGAGTAATTTGATGTCGTCGATCAGTTTGTTTACATCCGGCATTGATGTGCCATCGTATATACCCCGAATGTGTTTTTCTTTATCAACCAATATCAGCTGTTCGCTATGCAGGAAACCGCCTTCGGCCTGCGCATCTTCGCCGGCAGGAAGTAAATAGCTTTTAATAGCCATATCGTAAAGAGATTGCTTGGTCCCGGTAACGAACGTCCATTTTTTAAGATCGGCATGAACGAGTTGCGCATATGCTTTAAGCACAGAAGCGCTGTCATGCTGAGGGTTTACTGTGTGCGACAAAATCAGAATGGAATCGTTATCTTTAAACTTGTCCTGCACAAGAGCCAGGTTGACCGCCATTTTCGGGCAGATACTCTGGCAGGTGGTAAAAAAGAAATCGGCTACATAAATGCAATCTTCATATTTTTTTTCGGTAACTGTATCGCCATCCTGATTAATGAATTTGAAGGGAGCGATGCTGTGGTAAACTGTATCTGTGACCTCTTTGTTGTTAACTGTTTTTGTTACAGCCTCACGCGAACCATAATAAGGCAGGTTTATGAAGTGATGCTTGCCTGTTGTTAAAAAAACATAAATGAGGGAAGGTAAAAGAAGTATTGCAATTAATATGAGATGCTGTTTCTTCACTTGTGTTCACCTTCTGCGCCGCCATGCTCCTTCATGCCTTCTTCATGGTGTTCTCCAGCAGCATCGTGATGGCCTCCGCCGCCTGGTCTTTTATGGTCGGTAGCCTGTTCAACCACATTATGATCCATATCTGTACGGTGAGGTTGTGAATATCCGCCCTCACCCACAGAAGCCATAACTGCAAGATATACTATGAACACGCAATAGGGCGCAAGTATCACCCATTTTAAGGATTTTTTTTCATCTCCAAGGTGCATAAATGAAAGAACAATGAAAGCTGCTTTGGCTATCGTAAAGAATACGAAAAATATTTTCAAGCCTGTGGTTGTTCCCCTTTGCTCATTTAATAAACCCCATGCTTCTGCTTTAAAACCTACGATCAATTCAAGTATAGTAATGCCGAACATAATCCAGAATACCTGCCATAATTTTTTGCGTTTGCCAACTCCGGCTTCTTCGCTGTGATGAGCCATCATTTCATAATTCGGATAATCATCGTGGAATTCGGACATATCTTTAAGTTTAGAGTTTAATATTCATATGTTTCAAGTTCTCGTTTATGTTTGCATTAGTTTGCAAACGGCGATTGGCAATTTGGAACACTCGTGCCCCGTCTCCTTTCCCTCGTCCCTTATAAAAGGTAAAAGAAAGTAAATACAAACACCCACACCAGATCCACAAAGTGCCAGTATAGTCCGACTTTCTCAACCATTTCATAGTGGCCGCGTTTTTCCATCACGCCTTTCACTACCATAATAAAGATCACAAGATTGATAATAACTCCGCTGAATACGTGGAACCCATGGAAGCCTGTAATAAAGAAGAAGAAATCACCGAACGCCGCAGGTCCGTATTCGTTAGTCACCAGGTTAGCGCCATAAAATATTTTATCTACAAATTTTCCGGCTTCGGGATCCCATACATTTCGCATTGCGCCATGGTTCGTTCCTACTATAAAATGATACCACTCCCAGGCCTGTGAACCAACGAACATCAAACCGCCAATGATGGTTAGAAATAACCAAATGATAACGCCTCTTTTATTGTTGCGATGACCGGCTTCAACCGCCAGTACCATAGTTACCGAACTCATGATAAGTATGAATGTCATCAAACCTACATAAGCCAATGGTATATGTTGTTCTACAAAAGGAAAATGAGTAAACACGTCACCCGGGATAGGCCATACATCAGGGTATTTATGGCGCATAAAGCCATACGCACATAATAAACCTCCAAAAGTCAGTGCATCAGAAACGAGAAAAAACCACATAAATAATTTTCCGTAGCTGGCTTTAAATGGAGAAACACCGCCTTGCCAGCCGTGCTCAACGTCATTCCCGGTAATTTCGTGTGACATAAAAACTGTTGTTAGTTAACTGTTATTAGTTGACGGTTAAAATCTCATGCAATTTTAACGAATTAAATACAAAAATAGAAATAAATATATCCAAAGTGCATCTAAAAAGTGCCAATAAATGGCACAAAGTTGTATCCCGAGGTAATCTTTTGAGCTGTATTTTCCGGCTAAAGCCTTAAAATTAACCACTATTACCGCTATTATCCCGCCAAACAAATGCAGCAGGTGCATAAAAGTGATCATGTAAAAAAAAGAACCTGATGCGTTACTTTCGCGTCCGGCAAAATAAACTTTTTGTTCAACAAGATTCTTCCATCCAAGGTATTGTGATGCAGCAAAAGCAATACCCAGCAGCAAGGTGAGCAACATAGCTGATTTAATATTTTTCAGGTTGTCATCTTTCGCCGCCGTAACTGCCCAATTCATAGTGATACTGCTTACAATAATGATGGCGGTACTGATAAAAAACATGGGAGGAATGGTAAAGTCGAGCCAATCGCCCTTTTCATGCCGCACCACGTAAGCACTGGTAAAGCCGCCAAAAAGCATTACCATACCTACAATACCCAGCCACAAAAGATTTTTAGCAGCCTTTCGCCGGGCCTGGCGCATTTCTTCATCTATTTCTATTCGTGTTGCGTCCATATTTGGTTTCAGGTTCAGGTTTCGGGTTTCGGGTTTCGGGTTTCGGGTTGGGTTTTACTTGAAACCTGCAACCTGAAACCATTTTATTTGCCTATCATTATCGCCAGCTGCACAACCGGCAAATAAACGAATGAGCCAAACATCAGGTTCTGCGCGTATTTTACAGTTAACTGGTTAAATACTTTTTGTGCCTGGTAAATAAATAACAATCCGCAGGCGGTAATAATGGTTAATGATACCGGCCCTATCATGCCGAAGAAATAGGGTGTAAGGCTTATTGGCAATAAAAATAAAGTATAGATCAGTATCTGGAAAGCGCTGGCTTTATCACGTCCGCCGGGCGATGGAAGCATTTTAAATCCCGCTTTTTTGTAGTCATCATCCAATACCCAGGCAATGGACCAGAAGTGCGGGAACTGCCAGATGAACTGGATGAAAAATAAAATCCATGCATGAAAAGTAAAGCTGCCTGTACCTTCTGTTGCAGCAACACAGCCAAGTAACGGGGGTATTGCTCCGGGGAACGCCCCTACAAAAACAGCGAACGGAGTTTTGCTCTTTAATGGTGTGTAAAATATCGTATATAATACAAGAGCTAGTATACCCAACAGGCCGCTTAAAAGGTTGATGAATAAAAACAAAATAGATGCACCGGAAATTCCAAACACTGAAGCTACCAGAATGGCTTCATTCACACTCATCCGGTTTTGCGGTAACGGCCTGTTTGCAGTACGCGTCATTAATTTGTCGGTATCGCGCTCAATAATCTGGTTGAATCCGTTTGAGGAGGCTGTGATCAAAAAGCCTCCCAAAACAAGCCAAAGGAGACGTATCCAATCTACTGAGGATGCAACGGTGATGTATGAAATAGCAGCTGAGAATACAACAAGGCTTGACAACCGGAGCTTGGCAAACTGAACATAATCAGCCATTTTGCTCATAGCAGGGACTTCTTTTTCGAGGGAATATACTTTATCTGCAGACACGGTTCGGAATTGGCGTACAATTTTACCAATTATTCAGCAAAATCCGGTCGATTTATTTCAGAAATTCTGAACAAAGTCCTCATCTCCGCCTGTGCTAAAATGGTTGTGCTGACAGGTCTGTCTGATACTCCTCTTATAACTATCGGTAAGAGAAGGACAATTAAAGTGAAAAACAGGTTGTTCAATTCTATTTTTCATTACTTTCGCCATATGATAACACTTGACCACATTAAAGATCTGAAACAACGTACTGAAGCGTTGGGGAGGCATCTTTGACATACCAGGGAAACTGGAAGAAATACGCGAAGAAGAGGTAAAAACACTCAACCCTAAGTTTTGGGATGATCCTAAAAAGGCAGAGGACATCCTGAAAGTCATACGCTCGAAAAAAATATGGACAGATGGGTTTAAGAGCATCAGCAAAAATGTTGATGACCTTGAACTGCTATTTGATTATTACAAATCGGGCGATGCTACCGAAAAGGAAATAGAAACCCAGTTTGGCATTACTCTTAAACAACTTGAAGAGCTTGAGTTTAAGAATATGCTAAGCGGTAAGGAAGACAGGTTGAATGCCGTATTGCAGATTAATTCAGGCGCCGGCGGTACCGAGAGTTGTGACTGGGCGAGCATGCTGATGCGTATGTATATTATGTGGGGCGAGAAAAACGGTTTTAAAGTAAAAGAAGTTGACAGGCAAAATGGTGATATGGCAGGTATTAAATCTGTTGTGCTGGAATTTGAAGGTGATTTTGCATACGGTTATCTGAAAGGGGAGAATGGGGTGCATCGCTTAGTTCGGATTTCTCCATTTGACGCGAATGCCAAGCGTCATACCTCATTTGCATCGGTATATGTTTACCCGTTGGTGAATGACGAAATAAATATTGAAGTTAAAGACGCAGACATTGAATGGCAAACATCCCGCTCGGGGGGTGCCGGCGGACAAAATGTAAACAAGGTGGAAACCAAGGTGCAGTTAACGCACAAGCCTTCGGGTATAGTTGTGGTATGCCAGGTAGAGCGTTCGCAAAGTGGAAATAAAGAGCGTGCGATGACCATGCTTAAATCGCAGTTGTTTGAAATTGAAATGCGCAAACGCAACGAAGCTCGTGCGGCGGTTGAAGCCGGCAAGAAAAAAATAGAGTGGGGGTCGCAGATACGTAACTATGTGTTACATCCATATAAATTAGTAAAAGATATACGCACGGATCATGAAACATCGAATGCGCAGGATGTACTGGATGGTGACCTGAATGATTTTATTAAAGCGTATTTGATGGAGTACGGGAGTAGTAATTGAAATTGACTAACCGGCCTTGAATAATATTGGTTAAAAAGCTGTAAATTTGATAATAGTAAAAAGTAATAACATGACCGCAGTAAAAATCCGTGAAAAAGTACACAGTATTATAGATAATGCTGATGAACGTATTTTAAAAGTAGTATATGCTATGCTGAAGGAATATGAAAAAGTAGAAGCAGAGCCATCGCTGTTAACTGAAGAACAAAAAGATGAAGTTGATCGTAGATGGGAAAATCACAAAAGCGGTAAGAGTAAAAGCTATACGATAGACGAAGTAAATAAGCATGTTAAAGCTCGTCTTAAAAAGTGAAGTGCAAAGTAGAAGTAAAAGAAGAGGCTCGTCGGGATATATCTGAAGCAGCGGAGTGGTATGAGCGGCAGCAAGCAGGACTTGGCCAGCGCTTCAGGGAGAATGTGATTAACTATCTTGAATACCTAAGTATATCTCCCTTAAATCATCAGCGCAAATACAAAGAAAATGGGGAAGTATTGATTAAAAAATTCCCGTATGTGGTTGTTTACAGAGTAGTCGATCATAATTTAGTTGTCATTTTATCTATTGCGCACTGTAAGCAGAGGCTTTCTAAAAAGAGGGAAAGAAAGTAAATGTAATTCCGGATTCGATCAGCTATTTCAATCAGCCTATGGCCAAACTAATCATCTATCACAACCCCCGCTGCAGTATAAGCCGTGAAGCCTGCAGCATAATTGATACAAAGGGCATTCCTTTTGAAATAATAGAATATTTAATTGCTCCATTGAATGAAAGGGAAATAAAAGTCTTGCTGAAAAAACTTGGGATGAAAGCGGAAGAGATAGTTCGCAAAAAGGAAGACCTGTATAAAACAAAATATAAGAACAAAAAATTGAGTGAAACAGAGTGGGTAAAAGTGCTGACAAAAAATCCTGTTTTAATTGAGCGCCCTATTATTGTGAAAGGTGATAAAGCTGTCATAGGCCGGCCGCCTGAAAACGTCAATTCATTAATTTAATACCTTTATTCATTAAGAACAATTTATTTGATCATGACAACAACAACCACAGCAAATTTCCGTATCGAAAAAGATACAATGGGCGAAGTAAAAGTGCCCGCCGATAAATATTGGGGCGCACAAACCGAACGGTCACGCAATAACTTTAAGATTGGTCCCGAGGCGTCTATGCCTAAGGAGATCATTTATGCATTCGCCTATTTGAAAAAGGCAGCAGCTATGGCTAACTGTGAGCTTGGTGTTTTGCCTGCGGAGAAAAAAGACATGATCGGAAAAGTGTGTGATGAAATAATTACAGGTAAGCTGGATGACCAATTTCCATTAGTGATCTGGCAAACAGGTTCAGGTACACAGTCAAATATGAATGCGAATGAAGTGATCGCGTATCGTGCACATGTGTTGAGTGGCGGCAAACTTACCGATGAGAAAAAAGTATTGCATCCCAATGATGATGTAAATAAATCGCAATCATCGAATGATACATATCCTACTGCTATGCACATCGCTTCTTATAAATTAGTTAGTGAGGTTACTATAAGGGGCATGGAAAAATTGCGCGATACACTTGCGAAAAAATCGGGAGAATTTAAAAGTATCGTAAAAATCGGACGCACGCATTTTATGGATGCTACTCCGCTCACATTAGGACAGGAATTTTCAGGATACGCGCAGCAGATCACAAACAGTATCCGTGCAATAAAAAATGCGTTGGAAGTTGTGTGTGAGCTGGCCCTGGGGGGTACAGCTGTGGGCACAGGGCTGAACACGCCTAAAGGCTATGATGTGTTGGTCGCAAAAAAGATCGCAGAGTTGACCGGTTACCCATTCGTTACAGCGCCAAATAAATTTGAAGCATTGGCGGCGCATGATGCTATGGTTGAACTTTCGGGCGCGCTAAAACGTTCGGCAGTAGCTTTAATGAAGATAGCAAATGATATACGTATGCTTAGCTCGGGCCCTCGCTGTGGTATTGGGGAAATTGTCATACCCGATAATGAGCCCGGTTCTTCCATTATGCCCGGAAAGGTAAATCCTACGCAGCCCGAAGCGCTAACAATGGTTTGCGCGCAGGTCATGGGTAATGATGTGGCTGTTTCAATAGGCGGTGCTACCGGACATTTTGAATTAAATGTGTTTAAGCCATTGATAGCCGCTAATGTTTTACAATCGGCCCGGCTGATAGGAGATGCCTGTGTTTCTTTCAATGATAATTGCGCGATAGGTATTGTGCCGAATAATGAAGTAATCAGGCGGCACCTTGAAGAATCATTGATGCTGGTAACGGCCCTTAATCCACATATTGGCTATGAAAATGCCGCAAAGATCGCCAAGAAGGCTCATAAGGAAGGAACTTCACTTCGCAAAGCCGCCATCGGTCTTGGTTTGCTGACAGATGAACAATTTACTCAATGGGTAAAACCGGAAACAATGGTAGGCTCAATGTAGCCCTGACTCAACTCTCTGAAATGAGTGCACTAATTGATCGGAATGGCAGTTAACCGGAAATATTTAATTCTTTACACAAGCCTGGCCTGCCTGTTGTCAATATCGGCTATTGCCCAAAAAAATAAGCGCTCTGAAGAGCCTGAATGGAAACAGGATACCATCATCGGTAATAATGTTTTCAGAAAACACAATAATTGGTTGAGTGCGGGAGGAGGTGTGGCGAAGAACAGTAAACTTGCAAATGCCCAGTTTGCGGGAGGGGTTGACTATAATTTCCATATCACGAAAGAATATTTTCAGTTAGGTTTGTTTCTCTCGGGTGACGAATTCGGGAATTATAATAATTACCAGTTTCATCTTTGTTATGGAAAAAGAACAGAAAGCATGAGTATAAATTTTTCTTACTTCGGTGGTCTTTCTACCTCTGTGCTTTTTGAATATACCGGAAGTAAGCCGAAAGATAAACCTGTAAGTGATATTGGTTTATATGCCAACGTACAGTTGATAAAAAAGATAAAATTTGATGTCGGAATCGGAGGGAGTTTATTCGCTGATATAAATTTTCATCAATCAATTATCGGCGCAAAGATCGACGTGTATTTTTCGGGAGCGTACAAGGGGAAAGTGGAGTAGAATTGGTATTCGGTGATCGGTAATCAGTTATCGGTAAAAAAGGTAATCAGTTGAACAATCTCACCGAATACCGATTACTGATTACCGAATACTAAGGGGGTTTATGGAAGTTAATTTGGTCATACGAATTTATCTCCCTTACTTACTTTAACATCATTCACAAAAACGCGTATTTGCTGTTCGTCTTCCTTTCGGCATATCAGCAGGATGGTATCTGATTCAACCACAATGTATCCATCGAGGCCCTGTAATACCACTAATTTATCTTTCGGAACATTCACAATGCAGTTTTTTGTATCATACAACATCACTTGTTTACCAACAACGGCATTCGTGTTATTATCGTGCTTTATATGTTCATACAGAGAACCCCAGGTGCCGAGATCGGACCAGCCAATATCTGAAACACGTACATAGACATTCGCCGCTTTTTCCATAACCGCATAATCAATGGATATATTTTTACAGTTGATATATGCACGTTTAATAAAATCTGTTTCAGTGTTTGTGAAGTAGCTTGATCTTCCTTCGGCAAATGTCGCTGCCACTTCAGGTGAATGGTTTTCAAAAGCGGATATAATGCTTTTAACACTCCAGACAAATATGCCGGAGTTCCATAAGAAGTCGCCGCTTTGAAGCAACGATCTGGCCATCTCCAGGTCTGGTTTTTCAGTGAACGTTTTAACTTTTTTAATGTGATGGTCCTGTTCTTTTATTTCCGGATCTTTAAATTGTATGTATCCATATCCCGTATCAGGTCGGGTAGGGGTAATGCCCAATGTCATCAGGCAATCATTCGCCGCCGCTTTTTTATAGCAGGAATTAATGGCTTCAACAAAAGCGTTCTCGTTCAGGATCAGATGATCGGACGGCGCTACTACGGTCACAGCCTTCGGGTTTTTCTGCGCTATTTTATAACTGGCATAAGCAATGCATGGCGCTGTATTTTTCCTGGACGGTTCCGGTAAAATATTTTCAGGTAATATACCCGGCAGTTGTTCGGTCACCAGGCTCATGTAATCAGTATTTGTAACAATAAAAATATTTTCTTTGGGACAAATGCGGAGAAACCTGTCGTATGTCTGCTGCAGGAGTGTTTTGCCGGTTCCCAGTATATCGATGAATTGCTTGGGATGATTGGTCCGGCTCATTGGCCAAAACCGGCTCCCCACGCCACCCGCCATTATTATACAATAATGATTATTCATGTGTATATATTTTTTAGCTTTAAAGGTCACAGGGAATACACCATATTCATTTTCGGTTGGTATGCCGAAGGTATATGGCTATTTCATAACTAAATTGTTGAATTGCTGAATTGTAGGATTGTTGACTTAGGGTATTACCAAGTCAACAACGTATCAATTTTTCAATTTCTTTAACGCTAATCTTAAATTTTCAATAATAACTTCCACTTCCTCTAACTTACAGGTGCCAACTGATAGTCGATACCAGGACGAATCGTCAGCTGATCCGAACGCGTAAAATGGAACCAGTGCAACTTTTGCTTCATCTAAAATATAGCTGGTAACATCTTTGGTTGAGGCAAGTATTTGTCCATTTTCTGTTTTTTGTCCGTGCAGAGCAAACTGAACTGTTAAATATAATGCTGCCTGCGGGGCAACTGCATTCACTTTAAATCCTTCTTTTTTAAGGTCCTGAAATCCTTTATAGAAACCAGCCAGCCGATCATTAAGTTGTTTACGGATATTATGCAGGAAGTTTTCGTACTGTTTAAGATCACTAAGGTATTTTCCGGTTGCAACCTGTTCCGCTTTTGGCGCCCATGCACCAATGTGTGTCAAAATGGATTTCATTTTGTCCATGATCTTTTTAGGACCCATGGACCAGCCCACGCGAACACCTGTGGCCGAAAGTGATTTGGAGATGCCATCAACATAAACGGTGTAATCCTTCATCTCAGGGCGCAATGAAACAGGATCGTAATGCTTTGTTTCACCGTAAGTGAGTTCCCAATAGATCTGATCGTACATTATGTAAAGCGGCCTGGCATCATTTCCCCTGCGATGATTCTCAGCCAACACCATGTCGCATATTTCTTCAAGTGCTTCCTTTGTAAATACAGTTCCTGTAGGATTTAACGGAGAGCACAAGGCGATCAGCGCAGCTTTTTGAATATGCGGCTTTAACTCCGCCGCAGTAGGCATAAAATTATTCTCAAGTTTTGTTTCTACCTCTATAGCTTTAGCCCCATTCAGATAAGTATAATGATTGTTGTTCCAGGAAGGGACGGGAAAAATGACAGTATCATCGGCATCAACAAGAGTCCTGAAAAGGGCGTAAATAACCGGACGGGCTCCACCGGCAATCACGATCTGGTCAGGTTTGTAATCAAGTCCGCCCCTTATCTTAAGGAGATTTGATACGGCCTGGCGAAGATCTGGCATCCCCTCAGCCACCGGATAATTTGTTTCATCGTTGGTATAGGCTGCTATGATCTCTTTTTTAAGTTCGGCAGGGATGGGGAATAGTTTGGAGTTAAAATCACCAATGGTGAGGTTATATATTTTTTCACCGGCTTTTATTTTTGCATTTATCTCCGCGGCAATTTTTATGATCTCAGAGCCGACAATATTTTCAGCCAACTTCGATACTTTAAAGTCATTCTTCTCTGTCATTACACTTGAACTCATTTTTTAGTTTTTTAAACAGTTAATAATTTATCTGAAATATTTTTTTAGCCTTCGTGCCCTCATCGACCAATTACAAACTAACCCGAATGTTTGGTTATATTGAGCTTGTCAAACGAGGTGCTAATTTAATAAAAGATAACGGTGTGGGGCGGGTTTTGAGGTTATTTAATATAACCTGTTTGACTTATTGAGCTTTCTGCTGAATATACTTCCGCCATCGCATTGAATAAATAGTCGCGTTTTGTGCGTAATTCCCTGCATAAAAAGCGGGTTCTGCGTTTTTCACCCTTAATAAAATAGCGATCAGTAGAGGTCTTAAAAACAGCGTTGATAGATAGTTGTTCAAGTAATATCACATCGGGCTTGTTGTCATGTTTTTTAAGGGCGCGCATTAAATGGGCGTCCGAGCAACTGGAGGCCGCCGGGTTTTGCATATACCGTGTGAGCGCATGCAATACATCTGAAGGAAAAATGGTTTCTGACATGAAAGGCCGCATGAGTAGTTTAAACTCCTGTTTCCATTCGGGTCCATGTGGCTTTACTGCATTTTTATACTTGTTCCAATTAACAAGATGAGCTATTTCGTGCACAAGTGTTATTAAAAATGCGTACCTGTTGAGGTCGTGATTAATCGTGATGCGGTGATTTAAACTTTTAATTGGCTGCCTGTAATCGCCATACTTGGTAGCGCGCCCCCGTTTGATCTTCAGCTTAAAATCAAACTGTACGATCCATTGAGCAATGGGGTATACGGCCTGTTCAGGAATATATTTTTTTAGAATAGATGAGTTGCGTTCTAACTGTGACAACATTTGCGGATTACGAATGAAGGCAAATTTACGAAATCGAAGATTTACGCCCCCAACTATTTTGAATAAATAAATTGTGAGTCATTACAAATACTTTCCGGGTGAGATATAGATAAGTATTTGTAATTCGGCAAATGCATAATCCGCAGCAATTTAATTTTGGCCGGTAGTTTTCTCTTTCTCTTTTTCTTTAAATTTTTCGAAGTGAAAGGGATGTTTAGGTTTTTCCACTGTAGTAAGTATTGTTTTATATTTTGCAGAATCATTCAATACGTTAATGGCTTCGCTTACCTCACGGTCACTTTTAAGAGAAGCTTCCAGACGGCCTTTTTGATAGTAGTAACGTGAAGCGATCTCCTCTTCCAGTAATTGTTTTATCTCGTCTTTGTGTTTTTTCAGGTCTTCTTGTTTACTATGGATCAATTTGTTTTTCAGCGCTTCATACTCAGCTTTAGCGGCCTCATAATTTTTTTCTTCTTCAGCGCTTTTCTTTAAATCATCCATTAGCTTTTCGCTTTTGGTTGTATAATCATATTCCTTATCATTTAAGAATGCAACAAAATCAGCATATTCAACATCGGTTAATTTAAGATCGGTCGCTTTCGAAATAGCCGGATGAGCAATGCGGTATTTGGTTGCGTAATCAAAGACGTGTGATTTTGAAAGTAAACTTCCGGCGATATTTGAATATCTTTCAGGCTCAAGAGCGATATCGGGTGCAATGCCGGCTCCATCATATACAATGCGGCCATTCTTAACTGTTTTAAAAGCGGTGATCAATGAATCCGGAACTTTGTCAACGCTGCCATCTTCGTTTTTATGAGTATAGTCAAGCGCTTGTATGCAGCGTCCGCTGGGTATGTAATATTTTGCGACAGTAACTTTTAATTGGGCGTTATAGCTCAGCGGGCGGGTTTGCTGAACAAGTCCTTTGCCAAAACTTTTCTGCCCGATGATCACCGCCCTGTCCAGATCCTGCAATGCGCCCGATACAATTTCGGATGCCGATGCCGATCCGCGGTTAATTAACACAGCCATGGGTGTTTCGGTGTCGACAGGAGGGTTAACAGCTTTGTGTACTTTATCCCACTCTTTAATTTTTCCTTTTGTGCTTACAATATCGTTCCCTTTGTCGACAAACAGGCTCACAATATCAACGGCTTCTTTGAGTAAACCGCCGGGATTTCCGCGCAGGTCAAATACAAGGAACTTGAATTTGGGATTTTTCTTGAGTTCGGTCAACGCGTCTTTTACTTCATTGGCAGCATTTTCAGTAAACCCGCTTAGTTTAATGTACCCGATGTTTTCGTGCAGCATTCCGGAATAGGAAACGCTTTTTACTTTGATCTCTTCCCGGATAACTGTTTTCTCAATGGGTTTCTTCTCTCCTTCACGTTCAAGGATGATCTTGGCTGGCGTGCTGGGTGTGCCTTTGAGCAATTTGCTTACTTCATCTGTTTTCTTTCCTTTTGTTGATATCCCATTCACTTCAATGATCACATCACCTGCACGCAAGTCGGATTTCTGAGCAGGGTATCCTTCGTATGGTTCGGCCACCATTATTTTTTCACCATGCATACGTATAAGTGCACCAATGCCCCCATACTGACCGGTGGTCATGTATCTGTAGTCTTCAATGTCCGATTCGGGAATGTAATTAGTGTATGGATCAAGGGATTCCAGCATCTGGTCAATGCCTTTTTTCATCAGGTCCCCGGGATTCGTTTCGTCAACATAATACATATTGAGTTCACGGAATAAGGTGGCAAAAATATCAAGGTTCTTCGACACCTCGAAATAATTGTCGACAAAGCTGTATGAAATGATGCCATATCCTGCCAATGCTATTATCAGCAGCCACAACTTTGCTTTTTTGAAAATGTTTTTTAGCGTACCCATAGATTTTAAATTTACAATTCTTAACTCTTCATTTATAATTCCTCTTAAGGTACAGGGTCATGTCCATGTCCACCCCAGGGATGGCAGGACAAAAACCGCTTTAAGGTTAAATACCCGCCTTTAAAAGGTCCGTATTTTTTTATCGCTTCCACACCATACTGTGAGCAGGTTGGAGTGTACCTGCAGGACGGCATCAAGTAAGGCGAAATGGCACCCTGATATACTCTTATCATGCCAACAAAAACCATGCTCAAAAATTTATTTAACAGTACTCCCATCTCCTCTCTCTCTGATCAAACGATCAATAATCGTGTTTATTTTAGTATCAATGACCGCCTGGCTCACAGGTTCTTTGGCAATATAAACCAGCATTAGTATTATCGATCTGCTTTGCTCTTTCAAATTGTCATACAGCCTGCTCTTATTCTTTCTATAGGCTTCACGTGCCCGTCGTTTTAACTTATTCCGGTCTACCGCGCGCCTGAAATTTTTTTTAGGGACAGCGAATGCGATCTGTGCGGGATGCCCCGTATTTAAAGAAAATTCAAGCCATGTGATACGAAATGGATCTGTTGTAAAAGAACGCCCGCTTTTAAAAAGTTTTTCAATTAACGTTTTGCTGCCAAGCCTTTCAGCCTTTTTAAAAGTGTATGTCATTAATGCTGTTGCAGAACTAAAGTTAGTAATAATTCATCAGAGCCAATGCTGAAATGTTACGAGTGGATTGGAAAGTTTATAAGCGGTTTGTGTGGATGAGAAGTCTTGCAGGAAATTGAGGTGAAATATTATTTCCTTTTTTTTGCTTTTTTAGATCCGGAAGACTTTCCGGCTTTCCTGGATTTTACAGGCTTTGCCGCCTTTTTAGATGTCTTTAGTTTCTTCGGGGTTACTTTTTTTGCAACCTTTTTTAGTTTTATACCTTTTGAGATCTTTTTTTCCTTCACCGGTTTTATGGTTTTATTGATCTTCAGAGGTTTCTCAACTGTAATGACCTTTTTAGCCCTTATGCTTACTACGGGATGGTCATGAACAGGTTGTACCGGTGGAACTACAATGGTCTCGTTGGGGTTCTTAATGTAATTCTCAAGCGCCATGGTCATAGATGGGGCCTGGGGAGTAGGGGCGTAAATGTTAAGCTTTAAGTGCGCATCTTCAACAGCCTTGGCCGTGGCCGGACCGAATGCGGCGATCCTGGTTTGATTTTGTTTGAATCCCGGAAAATTTTTAAACAAAGATTTGATCCCGGAAGGACTGAAAAAAACCAGTACATCATAATTCACATTTTTCAGATCCTGCAGGTTGCTTGAAACTGTTTTGAACATGACAGCTTTTGTATACCTGATATTCTGAGTATCTAAAAAATCAGATATTTCATCTTTGTGAATATCAGAGCAGGGTAATAAATAATTTTCTTCGCGATGTTTTTTTATCACTTCTGCCAGGTCATGAAAAGTTTGTTTGCCGTTAAAAATTTTACGTTTTCTGTATTGCACATACTTTTGCAGGTAATAAGCCGTTGACTCGGAGATACAAAAATACTTCATGCTTTCAGGAACGCTGATGCGCATTTCCTGGCAAATACGGAAATAATGGTCGGCAGCACTACGACTGGTTAAAATAACCGCAGTATGATCAAGAATACTTATGCGGTCCTTGCGAAAGTCTTTGGCTTCAATGCCTTCGATGTGGATAAAAGGCCGAAAATCAACCTTGATATTATATTTTTGGGCCAGATCGAAATAGGGCGATTTCTCCGTTTCGGGCTTAGGTTGGGATACCAGAATACTTTTAACTTTCATCTGTATAGATTTTAGTTACAAAGCCCGCCCTGCCTTCATAATCTATTCATGATCATTTTAAAAATCACAACAAAGGGCAAAAACTCAAGGGTGCAAAGGTACGCAAAAAAATACAATTTAGAAACCTTTCCTTCCCCGCTGCTAATACTAAATGTTCTCAGAATTCGGTATAAATATATGGAAATCAATATAATGTAGCTTATTGGGATTAGTATTGACTTGGAAGTGGTATTAAAATATTCCATAAAAATCACTATGGGTACCAGCGCTATTCCGCTGATATTGTTCATTAGAAATATATTATAAACGAAGTCGGCCACCTGCTCCGCTTTGCCAAAGAACATGATCCCAAGCAAACGTACAGCTATTAGTTTTAGCAACAAAAACAGTACGACAGCTGTTACTATTTTTGTAAAGAAAATAAAAGGAGTTGGCGTTAATGGAAAAATCAAATACCAGGCATTGATCTGGTAAATAAATACGGAAAGTGTAAGAATAAATAGCGTAACCATTGCAACAGATAAGCTGTTGATCATGGCATATTCTTCGCGAACCACCTGGTAAAACTCCCGTATATTAAAAAAAGCTTTTCCTATACGCGAAAATCTGTTGCTATGAGAATTCCTGGCCCAAACAATAATTAATAAAGAGAATAGTATGACTGAAGGCACCCAGTACTCACGATTTTGAAGATGTATCTTATCGCTTTCCTGATCCGGCTTTAGCAAATGTCCTCTAAAAACCGATACATTGTTGAATTGTTGTGTTGATGGTAATGAATCATTTTTAAGACCGAACGTATGTGATGTGGATTGTTGATTTGTTAATTGTTGACTTGCAGGTGGGTTCTTCTCTTGCTTTGATGTACTTTCTGTTTTTTCCCTGCTTTCCTTTTTCTTTTTTTCTTTTTTCTTTTTTTTACCTGAAGTTGTGTCGGGAGTTGCTGTGGCCGCGGTTTCTTTTTCCTGAGCAGGCGGTGTCTCTTCATTTATATCAAAGAGACGGTTTTTAAGGGAATCTACTTGTTGGGGAAGAAAAGAAATTATATACAGCATGCAGCTGCAAAGTTAAGGGAAAAACAGAAAACCTGTTTTTAAAAATTGAACACCCTGGAAATATTGAACCCGAATTTATAACCACCCTTGCTCCAGCTGTCGGTAGTGTTGGGAATGTAATCGTTTTCAATTATACCAAGGGCATTGGTGAAGTTAAGGTGAAATACATGCCCGCCGGTTTCAATTTCAATGCCGATTGCCAATGGGTCGTAGTAAGCCGTTTGAGGATTGTTTGTGCGATAGTCGGAAAAAATATGGTAATAATCAACCAACAGCGCCATGCGCTTTGTTATCTTGAGTCGTGCGGCGGCACCTATAGCGAAAAGATCATTGCTCTCCTCTTTACCGTTATCCGTATTAATAAGCGCTTTAACAAAGTTACGATGCTGATATGTTGGTAACAATTCGAATGAAAAAGACCGGCTGAATTTCCGGGCGATGATAAGCTGACTCACATAAGAAAAGCGATGTGCTGCTTTTTCGGTAATATTTATTGTACCGGAATATAAGGCAGCCTTATCCACAGGAGTAAAAGCAGCATTCTCATACAGTGCGACCGAAACCGGAATTTTATTATCAGCAGTTTGTTCTATAAAGCGCCATTTAAAGGTGCCGTCAATATTTTCCTGGCGCTTGCTGCGGGCTATCCCAACAGTTATTTTGTCGGTGATCCCGTAATCAAATGATATGCGGACATCCGAAATCGCGTCGAATCCGTATAATGTATGGAATCCTCCTCCTCCTTTGGCGCCTATGTTTCCAAAGCGGTGTGTGACACGGAAATCAAGGCAACGTTTTTTAACTGTTTCTGTAGATTGCGCGTTGATCACTTTAGTTGTTTTGAACGTGGCAAAGACTTTTTCGCGTGCTGCAGGCTTTGAAACCGAATCAAGCATGCTTAACAGATCAGGTTGTGCAAACGAAAATGAGCTTATACAGGTAAAAAGTAGCAGAATTTTTTCTCTCATCGGAAAGGATAAATTATTTTTTAAATGGTTCGAGTGCGGCATTCACTTTAACTTCTATATCTTCCGCAATATTTTTTACCACAACACTTGGAATTTTAATGTTGTAGTCAGCAATATGAATCACGAATTTTGATTCGATCATTACTTGTTGTCCTTTAACAGTTACAGTGCCCTCTATATTTTTATCCTTTTCCACCCCATGCATATTCAGCCTGCCCGTAACTGTGACTTTAGTGACGCCGTCTTTGGTATAATCAACTTTTTCATTGATTTTTCCTTTGTAAACCGCATCCGGATATGTATCACTTTCAAGGTAATTCTCGTTAAAATGTTCCTGCATTAAAGGTTTTTCGAATTGAAAGCCCCTTATGTTGATTTTAACCTGTACGTCGCCGGTTGCGGCATTTAAAATAGGTTTGGCTGCTTTGTTAACGGCTTCAATATTTTCCATCGGGGCCGCTGAAAAGAAGTGTATTTCACAATCTTTTGCCAGGTAAATTTGAGCATTTGCCATTGTTGCAAAAGCCAAAACCGGGAGAGAGAAAATAAAATTTCGCATATTTATATTTTATTGGTTCAGTAAAACAAGGCAACAACTATGCCTTAGTTCTGACAAACATACAGGATTTTGTAGTAAGGACAAAAAAGGGAGAGTTATGGCTAAAAAAAGGTTTTTCCCTTCGCACTAGCTACCAGTTGGCAAAAAGTAATTGGCAGTTTGCAATCCGCTTTCTTTTTCTTCCCTTGCCCCTCGTCTCCTTCACTCGTCCCCTTCTTTACTGCACCCTTATATTGCAATATTTTTCGATCAGGTCATTTGCCATAGCATTCCCCATCCCATCGGCGGCTATCAGGTCGGCACAGGAACTTTTTTTGTCGCCTGAAGCAAATTTTACAGCTGCACGGTTTATGTAGGCCTGTGAATAGTTTTGTTTCAGCTTAATGGCTTTATCGAGGTCCTCAAGGGCACCTTTGTAATCTTTTAAACCGCTTTTAGCGGTTCCCCGAAAATTGTAGATCATTGGATTATAGGGGTCCAATTCAAGCGCTTTGTTGCAATCTTCAATTGCACCTTTGCTGTCGCGTGAATTTATTTTGGCAGCAGCTCTGTTGGTGTATAATTCGGGGTCCTTATTGTTGATCTCAATGGCTTTATCAAAATCGTGCATGGCACCTTTGTAATCCTGTATCTCAAATCGCGTAATGCCGCGGAATTTAAGCAGGTTAAAATTTTTCGGATCAATTTGCTCGGCTTTATTAAAATCTACCATTGCCAGTTGATAATCACCGATTCCGTGACGTGCTTTTCCCCTGTAAATAAAGGCATCGAGGTAATTAGGATTCACCTCAAGTGCTGCGGTGAAGTCATGGATGGCATCCGGATTTTTTCTCATTTTACTTTTAATGATGCCTCTCTGAACCAGGGCATCAACATTCTTTTCATTGAACCCAACTGCTTTATCCAAATCAGAAATAGCGGCTTTAATATTTCCATTGGCAGCTTCTATGACTCCACGTTTGGTAAAGGCTTCGGAATAATCAGGTTTTATTTTTATCGCTTGAGCGAGATCTTCAAGTGCACTTTTATTTTCGCCAAGACTGTATTTTGCATTGCCTTTACCTAACCATGCCGCCGCTAATTCCGTATTTATTTTAGCGGCTTTGGTATAAAGTTTTATAGCCTCCTTATAGTTTCCGAGACTATCCTGCATGTGAGCCTTCTTCATGAGTTCCTCGGTCTCGGTTGTTTGTGCAGAACAGATGCTGAAGCAGATCAGGTTAAAGAAAAGGAATATGGAATACCTTCGGTATAAAGCGAAATCCATTTTCAAAAAACCGGTCAATATGAATTTTCCTGATAACATTGTATGAAAAGGCTGCAAGACTTAAAACGGGAAATGACTTTGCAAAGTTACAAATATCTGCTGTAAAGCGCTGAAAATCACTAAAAGAGAGGAAATAATGCGGTCAGGAGTTGAGAATAAAGCACAAAGTGTGAAAAATCGAGATTAATAGGCAACCACCCTTTTGGCAACTTTTTCCGTACTGTTGGAGATAGATATGATATAAGCTGATTTTCCATAACTCACAAGGTCAATTTCCCTGTTATAGCGACCTGCAAAAGCAGTAAGTGTTTCTTTATATATTTCCTGGCCCAGTGCATTCGCTATTTCAATTGTATAACTATCTTCTTTGTCCTTTGTAGTTTTAAAATCAAGGATATAATTTCCGCTGGTAGGATTGCGCAACAGAACCATATTGCCGAGTGATGGAAATAAAACACTTGGAATATCAGAGTATGTGTGTTTTCCCTCAAAGTCGGTTAATCTTAAACGGTAATAGGAAACACCTGATAGCGGCGCATAGTCAATTGTTTCATAGTTAAGGGTTGCGGAACTTTTAACACTTCCATTCACCCGTTTGATCGCCTCAAAATTTTCGAAGTCGGCGCTGCGCTCAAGGGTGAAATAGCTATTGTCGACCACATTCAGGGTTGCCCAATTAAGAAGTACATGATCAGATGCCGGCTTGGCTGTAAAAAAAAGTAAGCCGGGATTAATGTTGGGAATACCCAGTGCAGGTGGGAAACCAGTATCCTGCTTTACTTGTGGAAAGAGATTGAATGCGGTAATTGAAAGAGTAATACAGAGTAATAATTTCTTCATGAATAACAGTTTAAGCCACACCATTTTATCACCACAACTAATATAACACAAGAATCAACAGGAGGCCACTTTATTTGTAATAATTTTTTATTAACTGTGCTTTTCCCTTCCCAATTGCTTTTGAAATGTCAGTCAGATCCGCTTCTTTAACCCCTTTAACCGATTTGAATATTTTGAGCAGCTTGCCGGCGGTTTTATCGCTTATGCCGGGTATTTGAGTGAGTTCTGTTTTAATTGTACCCTTTGAGCGGCGCTTGCGGTGGTGTGTGATTCCGAAGCGATGAGCCTCATCACGAATATGTTGTATGATCTTTAATGTCTCGGATTTTTTGTCGAGATACATTGGAATTGAGTCGCCGGGATAATAGAGTTCTTCCAGTTTTTTAGCAATTCCTATGATGCCGACTTGTCCCATTAAACCAAGTTTTTCAAGACTATTTACAGCCGAACTGAGTTGTCCCTTACCGCCATCAATAACTATTAACTGTGGGAGAGGCTGCTTTTCATCGATAAGCCTTTTGTAGCGCCTGTAGATCACTTCTTCCATTGATGCGAAATCATCGGGACCTTCAACTGTTTTAATGTTAAAGTGCCTGTAATCTTTTTTACTGGGTTTAGCCTCCCTGAAAACGGTCATTGCCGCGACTGGGTATGCACCCTGTATGTTGGAATTGTCAAAGCATTCTATTACGTGCGGTTCTTCTTTCAGCCGGAGGTCTTTCATCATCTGCTGCATGATTCGTTTCGTGTGGCGCTCGGGGTCCACTAATAGTTCCTGGCGTTCTTTTTCTTTACGGTAGTAATGTGCATTGCGTTCAGAAAGTTCCAGTAACTGACGTTTATCACCGCGTTGAGGCATGGTATATTCTATACCGTCAAATTTCAGTTCCGGCGCAAACGGTACAATAATCTCTTTCGAATCGCTTTTGAAGCGTAAGCGTAATTCAGCTATAGCCAAAGTAAGAAGTTCTTCAGGACTTTCATCCAGTTTCTTTTTCAGCTCAAGCGTATGACCCTGTATGATGGCTCCATTCATCACTTTCAGGTAGTTTACATAGCCATGGCCTTCATCAGTAACTATGGAAAATACGTCAACATCTTCAATGGTCGGACTTACAACAGTTGATTTGCTTTGGTATTTTTCGAGCAGGTCAGTTTTTTCTTTTATAAGTTGAGCTTTTTCAAATTCAAGATTTTCGGCGTAGGTATTCATCAGCGTTTTCATTTGTTTTACAGCGGCTGAAATATTTCCTTTTAAAATAGTTTTTATTTGCGCAATATTGTTGTTGTACTCTTCTTCGCTCTGCAGATCTTCACAGGGTCCTTTGCAATTTCCTATGTGATATTCCAGGCAAATCTTGAACTTCTTCTTCCTGATATTTTCTTCCGTTAAATTAAGGCTGCAATTCCGCAAAGGATAAAGTTTGTGAATAAGTTCGAGTACAGTGTTCATCATTTTTACCGAAGCGTAGGGGCCAAAATAGTCAGAGCCGTCTTTTGTGAGTGTACGGGTTGAGAATACGCGGGGAAAGCGTTCGTTTTTTATACATATCCACGGATATGTTTTGTCGTCCTTCAGCATTACGTTATAGCGCGGCTGATGTTTTTTTATCAGGCTGTTTTCAAGCAAAAGAGCATCCAGTTCTGTGCTGACAATAATGAAATTGATGTCGCTGATCTTTTTAATCAGCACCGTAGTTTTGTTGTTCTCGTGCTGGTCACGGTTAAAATAAGAGGATACTCGTTTTTTCAGGTTTTTGGCTTTGCCTATATATAATAATTTTCCTTCCTCATCATAATATTGATAAATGCCCGGCTTGTCAGGTAGTGATTGAAGAATGGATTGTATTCGGTCACTTTTATTCATTGAGATGTAAAGTTACTAAAGGTTCTCATTTCAGAATATTTGATCATATTGATTTCCTTATTCTAACTGATTTTCAGCCATTTTAACTGTCAAAAAAATAATATATTTGTGAGATATGTTATAAGGGTAGTAGTTATTTTTTTTAACGCATAAGGCTAAAAAATAGATCATGATAAAACCTATACTTATTAATACAAAAGTGATGATCCTCGCTTCTGTATTACTTACCGCGCAATATGTCAATGCCCAAACAGGGCCGGGTGGTGTTGGGAACGCCGCCACCAATGTTATATGGTTAAAAGCCAATGCAGGCACTTCCACAACTATTGATGGCGCTGCTGTTAGTGGTTGGAACGATCAATCGGGGAATATAAAGAATGCGGCGGCCGGTGCAGGGCAAGAACCTGTCTATAAGGCGAATATTATTAATTCAACTCTTCCTGTATTGCGGTTTACTGCGGCCAGTAATCATCGTATGCTTTCAACAGGTGTCAGTTCCAGCTCAACACTGTCATTATGGGCAGTTGTTCAATATTCCTCTTTGCCTTCTGCGAATCCTGGAATAGTACAGGGTTCGCCTGCAGGCCTTGCATTTTCTACAATAGGTCCTGATAAATCTGTTGGGCTTTGGGTTGAAAATACCGGCAAGGTGTGGGGGAGAGGAGTTCAATCTGATGGTATTCCCAGGAACCTTACTAAGGTTACCACGTTGAGCCCGGGAACATTTTACATCATTAACACTGTGTATGACGGAACAAACATAAAACAATACGTGAATAATGCTATTTCAGGTACCGCTGCATATAATGGAACCTTAAAGTCGTGGTCGGATTTTGGTGTTGGAAGGCAAGGCTCGGAAACCTGGAATGGGGATATTGCTGAGGTGTTTGCATTTAATTTCGCTGCAAATACAGCACAGCGGTTAGTTGCAGATAATTACCTGTCGAGCAAGTATAACATTGCGCTTAGTTCCAATGATAAATATTCCGGTGATATAGCTGGAAATGGTGATTATGATTCGGAAGTGACAGGAATAGGACGGATGGATGCCTCCAATACATATGCAACAGCATATTCGGCCGGCTTGCATTTAGCCCAAAGTGCAAATTTTGGTGATGGCGATTATTTATTTGCAGGACATAAGACGGTTTCTAATTCTGTTAACGCAAGTGATATTGGCGGGATGAGTGGCAGTGATAACGCGCGGTGGGAAAGAATATGGTATTTTGATGTAACAGAAACAAGTGCGCCTGCAAGTGCGACCAATATTACATTTGATATGAGTGAAGGCGGAATGTCTGCAACTCCTGCAACCCCTGCAAATTATGTGTTATTATACAGGGCGGGTCAGGCCGGTAATTGGACCGAATTAGCTGTCGGTTCATCAATAGCGGGGGATCAGATCAGTTTTACCGGAGTGACGTTGAGCAGTGACGGATACTATACTTTAGGTACAAAAAATAAAGCAAGCTCGCCGCTACCCATACAACTTCTCAGCTTTGATGCCAGGCTGGTTGATAAAGTAAAAGTAGAGTTGAATTGGAAAACGGCAACGGAAGTGAATAACGATTATTTTACAATTGAAAGGAGTAAAAATGGCGCAACTTTCGAAGATATAGGTCATGTAAAAGGTTCAGGGAATAGTTCTTCTGAAAAAACATATTCACTTGTGGATGATGGTCCGTATGAGGGAAATTCATATTATCGTTTAAAGCAAACAGATTTTGACGGGAAGAATGAGACGTTTGAAATGGTCGCTGTTTATTATGAAAAACAACCCGGCGGCGGTTGCATATTAAAAGTATTTCCGAATCCTTGCGCAGGTCAATGTACGGTAGCTTTAACTGATTGTATAAGTGCGGAGGATCCTGAGATCAATGTTGAACTGATTGATGCCGCAGGAAATAAGGTATATTCTAAAATACCATATCGTGATGATAAGGGTTCGTTCAACTTTCAGATCGATACCGAGAACAATCTTACTCCCGGGGTTTATATTGTCCGCGGTATAAACAAAAAAGAAAGTTACGCTCAAAAATTACTTGTAAAATAATTTCAGCTATGAAGGTTAAGATATTCCCTCTTTTTTTTATTGCCATTTCAGTCTGCACTATGTTTTCCTGCAAAAGCAGTAAGTCTGAAGATGGTGCAGGCACATCCGATTCAACTTCGTCTGTCGGTCCCCGTCTGGATTCCAACGACCTGCGTGTATTTACTTTGCCGGCTCCACTGCAGGTCGCTACATTACTCAAGACCGAGGATCTTAAGTATAACGAAAAAATATTGATGCCTTCAAAAAAGGCGGCGGCAGTGTATTCATCACATTACTTAAGGGCTCTTAATCTGGGCATATATACGATCGATCTGGGTTATGCCACGGTTTATGAGCAGCATCAAACAGCATTGAACTATGTTAAAATAATGGAATCACTTGTTCAGGATCTGGGTATTTCAAGTGGCATAAGTGGTCAAACCGTAAGACGTTTTGAGAATAATATCCGGAAGCAGGATTCTTTGTATCACATTATTCTTCAGTCATACAGCCAGGCGAATGAATATTTCCAGACCAATAAGCGGGAGGAGATCGGGATGTATATTTTAAGCGGCAGCTATATTGAAGGATTATACCTCTCCCTGCATTTCAAGGAAATACCTGAAAACAGGGTGTTGCGCAATCTTATCGGTCAGCAGAAATTATTTTTAGAGAATATTATTGAGCTGCTCCAATATACTGAAGAAAAACCTGAAACGGTTGCCCTCCTTGTGAAACTGATGAGCATCAAAAAAGAATTTAATGCTATTAGCGTGGTGTATGATGATTCTGGTAATGGTAAAATTGCGGTAAAGTGTTCTGTCGACCTGCATCAGCTTGCCTCTTTATTGAATAAAGTAATCGAGGTGAGGAATAAAATTATAAACAATTAAAGATCCGGTTTTAGGTGAGTCAGGTGTTTTTTCGTTATTCTTCAGGATAAGGCGTCATAATTAGGTCAAAATCCTCCCCCCTCAGAATTATTTCCTTTTTAGTTCTTTTTATTGTAACCCTTTTCTGTCAGTTTCGTTAAAGGGGGAGGATATTTAACAAAGAATTGTTATGATAAAATCAGTTACAAAACAAATTGCGTTTATTTTGCTTACGGTTGTTGCAGAAATACTGAACGCACAATGCTTATTAAAAGAGGTTTCACTTGCTGATCGTGCTAATGCATCTGATCTGATCATAGAAGGTAAAGTTATTTCTAAGGAATCCTATTGGAATGCAAGGCATAGTATGATATATACGATGAATACCCTTGAGGTATATAAGATTTTTAAAGGCTCACTCAGCACAACAAGCATTAACATAATTACTGAAGGCGGAATTGTGGGCTTTGACAGGATAACGGTTGAGCCGGGGCTGGAGTTGAATGTAGGTGATATAGGGGTGTTTACAAGTGTTTCAAATACATTGCCTGTTCCGGCCTATCAAAATAATATATTCCCGCATTATAATACCTATGCAAGCGTTCAGGGATTTATAAAGTATGATCAAATCTCCGGCAGGGCAGGTGACGGATTTAAATCATATGACAATATAGATAAACAAGTATACAAGGTAATTGAAAGTCAAACGCAACAGGCTTTTAAAATAATTCAGTCCTTCAGCCTTGATATTTATTTTAACAATTCGGCCAAATTGATGGCGGGCCCCAGTATTACAAATTTTAGTCCCGCTACTATCACAGCGGGTACCAAATCGCAGTTAACAATTAATGGTACAGGATTTGGAGCAACAAGGGGTTCCGGGACTGTTGGATTTAAAAATGGAAACGATGGAGGCGGTACATATATTAATCCCATAGCAACCCAGTATATATCCTGGTCCGATACTCAGATCATTGTTGAAGTGCCATCAAATGCAGGTACCGGAACTATAACAGTAAATCAAAGCGGGACAGGAACAAGCGGCTCAACATTAACGATCAGTTATTCGGAACTTAACGCGACCTATGATCCGGGCACGGGAACGCAAAAATATAAAACACATCATGTAAGCGATAATGGAAGCGGGGGCTATACATGGCAAATGCATACGGCGTTTGATGGAAACGCTTCGGCAAAAGCAAGTTTTATACGAGCCTTTGATACCTGGCGTTGCAATACAGGTGTTAACTGGACAATAGGTTCAACAACATCTGTAAGTGCTCATTCAAGTGATGGAACTAATGTTATCGCCTTTGATGACAATGATGCCCTGGGAGCGGGTGTTTTAGGAACATGTTACAGCTATTGGTCTTCCTGTGACGGCTCGGACTGGTACGTGAATGAGCTGGATATTATATTTGACAATGGAAGTAATATTACTCCAAGAACCTGGCAGTATGGAACTGCATTGCCTTCAACAAATGAGTATGATTTTGAAACCGTTGCAGTTCACGAACTGGGTCATGGTCATCAATTGGGACACGTAATTAATGCCGGAGCCATTATGCATTATGCTATCTCTAATGGTACCTCAAACCGTTCCCTTAGTACGAACGATCTGAATGGGGGCAACGATGTTCAGAGCAGGAGTACGGCGGGTAATGCCTGCGGTACAGCAATGACAAATTACCCGGGTTGCGGAACTCCTCCGGTAGCAAATTTCACTTCCAATAAAACTTCAGTTTGTGCCGGTGGATCGGTAAGTTTCACTGATCAAAGTACAAATACACCCACTTCATGGGCATGGACGTTCAGTGGAGGTACGCCTGGTACGTCAACTTTGCAAAATCCTAGTATTACTTATAATGCAGCAGGAACTTATACGGTTTCATTAATGGCCACAAATTCAAATGGCAGCGACACCAAAACTGTTACTAATTATATAACTGTAAATATTAATCCTTCAGCGTCGTCTTCCACTACAGATATTTCCTGTAATGGAGGCAGTGACGGAAGTGCTTCTGTTTCTGCCAGTAGTGGAGCAAGCCCATATACCTATTCTTGGAGCACCGGTTCGACTGCTATTACTATTGCAAGTCTTGCAGCGGCCACCTATACCTGTACTACTACAGATAACAAGGGATGTTCTGTTACTACAACCGCGGTTGTTTCGCAGCCATCAGCATTAAGTGTTTCACTTACTCCAACCAACACAGGCACATGTGGTGGAAGTGATGGGTCTATAACCAGCTCGGTTAGCGGTGGAACACCAGGTTATACTTATTCATGGCAGAATTCGGCAACTTCTGCTAATATTAGTAGTCTTGTCGCTGCTACTTATTCTTTAACAGTTACAGATAATAAAGGTTGTGTCAAATCAGGTTCAGCTACTGTGAATAATACCGGATGCGTGGTAGGAATAACCAACCTTTCAGCCGGGTATTGTGGAATTACGATTAGTAATTTTAATCAGTTAATTTATTGCGACCAGGTAACAGGAGCTTCGGATTATGAGTATCGTTTTGTAAACGTGGGATTGGCTTTCAGTAAATCTGTTCAACGTGGAAGTGGGTTAACAGACTTCAATGTTGCTGCTATTGCAGGTCTATCGTATGCAACGGTCTACAATGTTGATGTTCGTGCTTATGTATCAGGTTCATGGGGTAGTTATGGAACTGTTTGCACAGTAACTACACCTTCGTTCCCAACTACCCAGTTATCAGGGAGTTCATGTGGGGCAGTATTTTCTTCATTGAATCAGGTGATTTATTGTGATCAGGTAAGCGGAGCCTCGGACTATGAATATCGTTTTGTAAATTCCGGTACCGCTTATAGCCAAACTGTTCAGCGCGGAAGCGGCCTGAATGACATTAACCTGCTTTCAGTACAAGGTTTAAAATATGGATTATCTTATAATGTTGATGTTCGTGCATACGTTGGAGGAGAATGGGGTAGTTTTGGAAATGTATGTGCAATTTCAATATCCTCGGTACCTTTAACACAATTGGCAAGTACTTATTGTGGTACCACATTTACTACACTTAATCAGGTGATATATTGTAACCAGGTTAGTGGAGGTTCAAATTATGAATATCGCTTTGTAAATTCAGGTACGGGCTACAGTCAGACTGTTCAACGTCAAAGTGGCCTGACCGATCTTAACCTCCTTGTTGTACCGGGATTAAAATATGGTTTAACATATAATGTCGATGTTCGTACTTATGTTGGAGGCACTTGGGGATCTTTTGGTACCGTTTGTACAATTACAATGTCATCTATACTTTCCACCAAGGTTGCAAGCTCTTATTGTGGAAGTAGTGTTTCCAGTTTTGCTCAGGCATTGTATTGTGATCAGGTTCCCGGTGCGAGTAATTATGAATACCGAGTTACTAATTCCGGATTGGCATACTCTCAAACAAAACAACGCTCCAGCGGACTCACTGATTTCTATATGGGCTGGTTTTCCGGACTTTTACCTGGAACCACATATGATGTCGAAGTGAGGGCATATGTTGGAGGCACCTGGGGAAATTTCGGTGCTATTTGTACGGTAACAACTGCAGGAGGCTACCAAATAGTGGCGCATCAACGCAATCCGGATTCTTTTGAAAATTCTGTTATAAATAGGAATCCTTCTTCGGATATGCTTATATATCCCAATCCCATATCAATAAATAACATGCTTTCAATTGATCTAGGAGATATGTTGGATGATGAATCATCAGGTGAAATAAAAGTATATAATATTTTAGGTGGAGAAATAACCGCAAAAAAAATCGTCAATGTCCGTCTTGTTGAGCTGAATATAGATGAACGTTTCACTCCTGGTTTATATTTTGTGGAAGTCGCTGCAGGAGAGAAGAGGCAGAGCAAGGTGATAGTAATTCAATAAACCTGAGTTTTTCCAATATACCGGGAGCCCGATTTATCAGGGCTTTCTGTTTTTACTGATAATAATGATATAAATATAGTATTTTAGCAGTGCGCCCGGATGAAGTTAGAGCAGCTGCTTAAGAACTATTTTGATAGTGATAACACTTTACAGATCCTTGAAAAGTTAAGATCGCCTGGGAATGCTCATGTCCAATTGAAAGGACTGGTGGGTTCCTTTCCTTCATTTGCGTTAACAGCCGTTGCCGCGCAACTAAAAAAGGTCCATTTATGTATACTTCCCGATCAGGAAGGTGCCGCCTATTTTTTAAATGATCTTGAAAATATTCTTGGTAAGGAATCTGTTTTATTTTTTCCTTCTTCAGGTCGTAAGCCTTATGAACATTCACAGGGCGATAGCTCCAGTATTTTATTGAGGGCGGAAGTGTTAAATCATCTCTTGCAGCGATCTGAAGATGCCTGTGCACCTGTTGTTGTTGTCACATATCCTGAGGCACTTGCTGAAAAAGTAGTGACCCGGTCACATCTTTCAAAAAATACGCTCCAGGTATTGAAAGGAGAAAAGTTGTCGGTTGATTTTGTAATTGATGTGTTGTTAGAATATGGTTTCAGCCGTGTTGATTATGTTGTTGAGCCCGGACAGTTTTCTGTACGGGGCGGGATTATAGATGTATTTTCATTTTCAAGTGATGATCCGTATAGAGTAGAATTATCGGGGGATGAAGTTGAATCCATTAGGTCATTTGACACTGTTAGCCAGTTGTCTGTTGAACAATTGGACAAAATAAATGTTGTTCCCAATATTCAGACTAAATTGCTCAGAGAGAGCAGGCAAAGTTTTTTAGAGTATATACCTGCTGAAACAGTTTTGTGGCTGAATGACCTTGAATTTATTTCTGAGACAATTCATAAAGAGGTTGAGCGGGCCACAGGCGCTTTTGAAAAGCTCGAAGCATTGATTGATCAGCTCCCGCCATCAGAATTGTTTATTGATCGGGAAATATTCATTAAGCAGGTATCTGCTTTTTCAACGGTAGAATTTGGTAATCGATTTTACCTGAATGCGGATCTGACCATTACGTATGACCTTTCTCCTCAGCCTGCCTTTAGGAAAAATTTCGGCTTATTAATGGCTGATCTTGATGAAAAAGGCAAAACCGGATTTAGCAACATCATATTTTTCGATACTGTAAAACAAGCCGAAAGATTACACAATATTTTTAAAGACATTGCTGTAAAAGGCGAAGTCTCTGATCCTCTCTCTGTTCAAAGCAACTGGGAAGGAGCTGATTTTTCCATCCATGAGGGTTTTGTTGACAAGCAGAATAAAATCGCCTGCTATACTGATCACCAGATATTTGAACGCTATCACCGTTTTCGGTTAAAGAATGCTTTCAGTAAAACCAATGAAGCGATTACCCTGAAGGAGATAAAGGGACTTAATCCGGGTGATTATATCACACATATTGATCATGGCATCGGTCGTTATGGCGGACTCGAAAAAATGGAAGTGAATGGCAAGTTGCAGGAAGCGATCCGATTGGTATATAGGGACAATGATATTTTGTATGTAAGCATACATTCCCTGCATCGTATTTCAAAATACGGAGGGAAAGAAGGCGCTATTCCCAAGATAGACAAGCTGGGAAGTAATGCCTGGCAAAATCTGAAGCAAAAAACAAAGAGGAAAGTTAAAGAGATCGCGTTCGACCTGATAAAATTATATGCTGAACGCAAAGCAAAAAAAGGGTTTGCTTTTGCACCGGATAATTATCTGCAGAACGAATTAGAAGCATCCTTCATTTATGAAGATACCCCGGACCAGCTTAAAGCCACACGTGATGTAAAAAAAGATATGGAAGATCCGGCACCTATGGACAGATTAGTTTGTGGTGATGTTGGATTCGGAAAAACGGAGATCGCCATACGTGCTGTTTTTAAAGCAGCAATTGATGGGAAACAATCGGCAGTGCTTGTTCCGACAACAATACTTGCCTTACAGCATTACCGGACATTTTCAGACCGACTGAAAGGGATGCCATGCACTGTAGATTATATAAATCGTTTTAAGTCGGCCAGGGAGCAGAGAGAAACATTGGAGAAACTCGCCGAGGGTAAGATCGACATTATTATAGGCACCCACAGGATAGTTGGTAAGGATGTAAAATTCAAAGACCTGGGCTTGCTGGTGATTGATGAAGAACAAAAGTTCGGTGTCGGAGTTAAGGATAAACTGAAAACTATCAAAACGAATGTGGATACCCTGACACTGACGGCGACTCCTATTCCACGTACATTGCAATTCTCGATGATGGGAGCGCGTGACCTGTCTATTATTAATACTCCGCCTCCCAATCGTTACCCTGTGCAGACCGAATTGCATTCATTCAACCATGAATTGATTCGCGACGCAATTATGTATGAAGTTTCGCGGCGCGGACAAGTGTTCTTTATTCATAACCGTGTTGGAACTCTTGCCGAGATCGAATTACTGATCAATAAGCTATGTCCGAATGTAAGGGCGTTAACCGCCCACGGGCAAATGGATGGAGATAAACTGGAAGAAGCAATGATGCATTTTATTGATGGCGACTATGATGTACTTATATCAACCACCATTGTTGAATCGGGGCTCGATATACCAAACGCCAATACAATGATCATTAATGATGCTCATACTTTCGGGTTAAGTGATCTGCACCAATTACGTGGCCGGGTGGGTCGTTCCAATAAAAAAGCATTTTGTTATTTGCTTGCTCCGCCCCATTCAGTGCTGACGAGTGAAGCTCAGAAACGTTTGCGTGCCATATCCGAGTTCTCCGACCTGGGAAGTGGTTTTCAGATCGCGATGCGCGACCTTGATATAAGAGGTGCCGGAAATTTATTAGGTGCCGAGCAAAGCGGTTTCATTACGGAGATCGGTTACGAAATGTACCAGAAAATACTGGACGAAGCTATGGAGGAATTGCGGGAAGAGATTTCTGTGAAGGAGGAGGGACAGGGGATGAAGGACAAGGGAAATACAGGGGATACAGGCTCTTCTCTTCCTGGTCCTTCGTCTCCAGCCTCTCAAAACTTTATAAAAGATTGCCAGATCGATACCGACCTTGAAATACTTATTCCGGATAGTTACGTGAGCAATATTACAGAACGGCTTGGTTTGTATCGTGAACTCGATGATAGCAAAATTGAAAATGACCTTGCTGCATTTGAGAATAAATTGAAGGATCGTTTTGGTCCCGTTCCCCTCCAAACAATGGAATTAATAAATACTGTGCGTTTGCGTTGGGCGGCACTTCAGATCGGTTTTGAGAAAATAATACTTAAGAATAATAAGCTGGTCGGTCACTTTATTTCAAAACAGAATTCGCCTTATTATCAAAGCCTTGTTTTCCATATAGTTTTAAAATATGTGCAACAAAATCCAAAAATTTGCAGAATGAAAGAAAATAATAATAAACTTACCCTGACTTTTGAAAATATTAAAACAATTGATATGGCAATAGTGGTTATCAAGAAAATAGTTTCGAATACGTAAGTGCAATTGTCCGAAGTTGGACTCAAGTATAAGTCTCCCCAAATATCGCTTTTGCGCCGTATTATTATTCGACATTGTGAAAAACAAGCAAAAGACGAACAATAATATGATGGATTCCAACAAGGAAGCCAGGAAAATACCATTGTTTAATGAAACTATATTATTGGCCGAATCGTATAACAAGTGGTTTATGAACTTGAAAATTGCGAATACTATGAAGAAAATGAATTTTGGTGCTGGTATTCATTTTTTTTGTTGCCTTTTTATCTTTGGTAGCATATCCTATAATGCATCCGCCCAATTTACAAAGGTGTATGATTTTCAGGCAGACAATTATTTAAAGGCTCCCAGGTATGGTGAGCTGGTTACAGATGGGACCTATTTGTATGGAACCGCTTCATCCGGGGGCGTGTATGGAGCCGGAGGTATTTACAGGATAAAAACAGATGGTACATCATATTTGTGTTTATATGATTTTAATGGAACAACGGATGGCGGAAGCTGTAACTCAGGTTTAGCCATTTCGGGAAGCATATTGTATGGAGCAACTACTTCAGGTGGCACTATCGGACATGGTACTATTTTCCAGGTTAACACGGACGGTACGGGATATACGGTATTGTATAATTTCAATAATAACACCCCGAATTTCGAAGGACGGAATTGTTGGACACAAATGATAATTTCGGGGAACGTACTTTACGGAGTTACTTATACAGGGGGTGCCACAAATAACGGAACTTTATACAAGTATGATCTGGGTGGAGGAGGATATACAAAACTGCGGGACTTTGATAACACTAATGGTAAGGGGCCAATTGGCACATTAGCTATTTATGGCAGTACGTTATTTGGAACAACCTATAATGGAGGAACTTCCGGCTTAGGTGTTGTTTACAAAATATTAACCGATGGAACCGGATTTACCAAATTACATGATCAGACATCTGCACTTGGGTCCAATCCAAATGGTGGAGTTGTTTTAATAGGAAATACATTATATGGATCAACTTATTTTGGAGGAGCTTCAGGTGTTGGAGTAATTTTTTCAATTGATACTACCGGTGGCAGTTATACCATTCTAAAAGAGTTTACAGGACCACCTGGACCAGACCGGAGTTTGTGTCATTTCCAGGTTTCAGGAAACGTATTATATGGTACCACAAATTATGGCGGAGCTTTCCAAAGTTCGGGTAATGGAGGTACTGTTTTTAAGTATGATCTTGGAGCAGCTCCGGGATCAGAGTTCACAAGCCTTCATGATCTGGTAGCAAGCGTTTCAGAAGGGAACTGGATATGGGGCTCTGTAAAGCTTATTGGAACCGAGTTATTCTGGATAACAGCTATCGGAGGAGCGAGCAATCAGGGCACTCTTGCAAAAATGAATACGGATGGTACCGGTTATATCAAATTACTCGACTTTAACAAGGCACCTAATGGAAGCAGCCCTTTTGGAGCTTTAACATTGGTTGGAAATGTGTTTTATGGCGTTACAAATAGCAGTGGCTCGAACGCGGCAGGGTGTATTTTTAAGTACGATCCGGCGAGTGGAGTGTATACCAATCTTCTCGATTTTACGGGTAATACCGGAGCTGCACCCGGAAGTGGTTCGCTTACAACGTTAACTCCTTCCGCGGATGGAACCATTTTGTATGGCACCACCCGGTTTGGTGGAGCTAATGGGAAGGGTGTTATATTCCAGGTAAATACTGATGGTACCGGTTACACGGTATTGCTTGATTTTAATGGTAATACGGGGACTATGAATGGCAGCAGTTGTCGGGGTTCATTGATACGTTCGGGGAGTATGTTATATGGAATGGCTTATGATGGCGGGACCAGTAACCTGGGGTGTGTATTTCAAATGGATCTTACACAGCCAGTAGGCTCACAATATACGAAATTGCTTGATTTTACCGGGGCCGCTAATGGCAGCAATCCGCGAGGTGCGTTAACAATTTCAGGAACTAAGTTATATGGAATGACACTTAATGGCGGAGCCTCAGCAAAGGGTTCTGTTTTTCAGCTTGACCTTACCCAACCTATCGGTTCACAATATACCAAGTTACTCGATTTTACAGGGACTGCAGGAGTTGCTATCGGAGCTAATCCTTGGGGAACACTACTGCTGAATGGCACAAACTTATACGGAATGACGCAGTTAGGTGGAGTTTCAAATATTGGCTGTATTTTTAAACTGGATCTTACCCAGGCAATTGGTTCACAATACTCAAAACTATATGATTTTACCGGCGCTGCCGATGGCTCTACTCCAATGGGATCATTTACTTTGGTAGGAAATGTTTTGTATGGAATGACCCAGCTAGGAGGAACGAGTGCTTATGGTGTACTTTTTCAGTACGACCTCGGGGGAGGAGGCTATACTAAATTATTCGATTTTGATGGTACCGCAAATGGCCGTTATCCGTATAGCGAAGTAACTTTTTATAATCATTATCTATATGGAATGACAAACACGGGAGGAACAGGGAATATCGGTACCATATTTAAGTTTACAAATACCCTGTTGCCGATAGAATTGGTCTCATTTAATGCAACAGGTTCTGATGGAAAAGTTTTTACTTCATGGGTGACCGCCAGCGAAACCAATAATGATTATTTTACTGTGGAAAGATCAAAAGACGGAATAAATTTCGAATCATTTGCTATTGTTAAAGGTGCCGGAAACAGCAGCCATAAATTAAGTTATTCCGCAGTTGATGAGAGGGCATACAATGGCACCTCATATTACAGGCTCAAGCAAACTGATTTCGATGGAAAATACTCGTATTCAAACATAATACCTGTAGATTTTAAGTCTAACAGTAAAGCTGAATTTTCGGTTTATCCAAACCCTGTAAAGCTATCCGATAATGATAAATACGCTCTTACACTTTCAGGTCTGAGGCAGGAAGTCCCTGTGTTGGTTGTGTTATATGATCTAATGGGCAAAGAATTTTATTCAAAAGTTTTGATGACCTCAGATAGCGGCCAAACAGAGTTTCTGATCGAAAGCAGTGAACCCCTGCCGCGCGGTGTTTATTTAATAAGGGCATCGGGTAATGATAGATTGTTGAGTAAAAAAGTTGTAGTAGAATGATTGATATTAACTGTTTCGTGCCAATTTAAATTAAAATTATTTTCTCATATCTTTTATTATGCACGCTAAATCCATTTGGAGTGATAAAGCGATACTTCACAGCGCATATCAATTACTTAAACAATTAATTCAACTCCTTCTGCTTATCACTAATCGCCTCCAGCACTTTCTTCTGGGCCTCAACTTCCTTTTTCTTGTCCTCTATTTTACTTTTGTTCACTTCAATATCGCGCTCGGCATCGGTTATTTTTTTCTTGTATTTTTCAATATCACCGGCCAGGTTCTCATTTTCCTTCACCAGGCCATCGCGCAGCTTTTCGAGTTTGTCAAATGCCTTTTGCGCGTCTTTTACCTGCTCGCCAACCGATTCACTGCTGCGCTTGTAGGCGAAGTCTTTCACAATATCTTTCGCCCCGCTCATGTACGATGAACGATCCGGAGTTTTTGATTCGGCTGTAGCAATAGGATCAAACACTACAACCAATTTAACTTCCCCGTCTTTTATTTTTTCCATGGTTGCGGTCACATTAAATTTTCCGCTCGACAAGCTCTTTATGTCAGCATCTTTCGCCTCTATTTTATTTTTGCTTACGTCAACTCTGGCATCGTACTTTTTCATTAACGATTTCCAGTCTTTGGTTATATCATCCTGTTCGGTTTCATAAATGGTGGTTACAAGTGCATCGCCCGATTCTTTAACCGTAACTTTTTGTGCAATAAGTTCTGTAAGCGTCATTACACTTAACAAGGTGATCAGTAGTTTTCGCATGGTTTATTTTGTTTGTTGATTATGGTCATCTATATCTGTAACTCCGCCCGAAACAATAAACTTCATTACTTCGGACGATCCGGCATTTAGCGGAGTTACATTTTCTTTAGGCGCTATCAATAAAACCCCCGAAAAAGCATAAGAATGGGGCATATACACCGCCACCTTGCCTTCGGAGATCGACAGGTACTTCAGGTCGGTTTGTGTGATAAAACCAAGCTGCTGGTTACCCGTTTCCTTATTAACAAGCACTAATACCGGCTTATCGAATTTCTTTTTGCTGCCCAAAAATGCCGAAAGCAGATCCTTAACAGAGGAATAGATTGTTTTTATAAAAGAGGTGCGCACAAGAGTACGGTCGATCACCAGCATAATGGATTGGAACACCAGGCTGGAAGCTAATATCCCAATCAAAATAACGAGGACAATAACGCCAAAAAAGCCAATTAAAGAATCAATATAGGGATGGATCGTAATTCCCAGTTCATGCAGTACAGAACCCACTTTATTGAACAAAAGAGCCATTATGTAAAAGGTAATGAACAGCGGCGCTGCGGTTAATATACCTTGTATAAAATATCGAACTATTCTTTTCATTTTTACATCACTATATCAACGATAGTAAAGGTAAAAAATTTGTTGATGAACCATTAAACCCTGGCTTTCATTTTGCGTCTAATAATCAGAACACAATAAAGAGCAATACATATGAAAGCAAAAATTTTAATGCTGATATTGGGCTTAATGCTTGGCACAGCAACTGTAAAAACGCTAATGCACAACGTCACAGGCATTGCAGGCCGCACCTGGGAGTTATTGTCACTCCGCACCCCGTTATCATACCAGGTCCTGTTTATCGCAGCGCATGCCGTCCACACAGGGTATGGATAGAGGGCCATTGGAGATATAACCGTTACGGGCAAGCCCGTTGGGTACCGTCGCATTGGAGAATGGCATAGAGAAAATGCAGTTTAAGATACTGAATGAAGCACGCAGGATAGTAACGATAATATGAAGTCCCTGTTCTTATTGTCCGGCATCCTGCAGCTTCATTCTATCTTTTTTGGAAAGTCCAGTTACAACCATATCATACGAATGATCGATCCATGCCATTAATAATTTATCACTTACCGATCCGTCGACTTTTATCGTATTCCAGTGCTTTTTATTCATATGGTAGCCAGGGTGAACACAATCATATTGCTCACGCAACTCAATGGCTTTTGCAGGATCGCATTTGGCATTAAATTGCAAAGGAGTTTCATCCAGACTCACAAGTAAAAACACTTTCCCCGCTACCTTATATACAACTACCGAATCACCAAAAGGCATTCCTTCCGTCACTTCTCTTTTGTCCATGCAGTAATTATGTATCTCCTCAATGTTCATTGTGATAACCCTGAAAAAAATTGTATATTTAGCTGTATAATTTCAGTTCTAAACTATGGATAAAAATCAAATCAGGAAAGATATTGAAAACCTTATCGCTAACATCAAAGAACATTTTGATAATGCCCTCGATCACGATCATATACCACAGCTTGAACTCGAAACAATTGTAAACAAGATCGAAAAACTGCATCAAAAAGCTATAATTCTTCATTTCCTGAATGAAAAAAGTCATGATGGTGCCAGGGATCATAAAACCCCGGCAGCAGATCCTGAAACCTCTGCTACACCTAATGTTCAAACCGATCTGTTTGGAGCAGCCATCAGCCCAAAACCCGTAATGCAAGTTGCTCAAAAAGCGGAAAAAATAACTGATAAAAAGGTCGATGCCATTGCTGATATCCATACTGCTATTGGTATCAATGAAAAATTTCAATTTATAAATGAACTGTTTGAAGGCATTACGAATGAATATACAGCAGCCGTTAACCAATTGAATAATTATACCTCATTTACTGAAGCCGAATCGTTCTTAAACAGCATCAAAGAAATTTACAAGTGGAAAGATGATGATCTGGTGGTTGAAAAATTTATGAACATTGTTAAGCGGAAATTGAAGTAGTTGTTTGGTTAATGAGTTATTAGTTATGGGTTATTAAGTTAATGAGTTACTAAGTTATTCAGGTAGTTTATGTTTATCAATGAACTGTACCGAATAACTACACCATCAGAATGAAATTCTTCCCAAGGTACTTCTGTCTTCTTACTTTTTACTTCTTACTTCAGATTCTTTCTTCCCAGGATATTAAGTATGCCCGCAAGATTGTTGATACTCTTGCTTCCCCTTCCATGCATGGGCGCGGGTATGTAAACCACGGGGAAAAAATCGCGGCAAAATACCTGGCCGGAGAGTTTGAAAAATTTAAGTTGAAGTTCTGGGGTCAAAACTATTTCCAGAACTTCCAATTAAACATAAACACGTTTCCCGGTAAAATGTTTGTTTCAATTGACGGAAAACAACTCAGGCCTGGCAAAGATTTTATAATTGGAGGTACGAGTGCCGGCAAAAAAGGATCGTTCGGAATTAAAAATGTTTCCGCAGCGGATTTCACAGGATCAAATTCCAGAAAAAAATCACGCGTCGCTTTTGTGATAAAGGAAAACGTACAAATTACTCCTGATTGCAGCAATTGCCTGCTTCTATTCATTGAAAAAGGCAAGCTTATCATGGATATCGCTACTGTTTCCAGTCGTATTCCAATGTTACATATCTCTACTACAGCCTTTGATTCATTATCAAAAAAAATGAAAATAAATATTGAAAACAAAATGATCAGGGATTATCCAACACAGAATGTAATTGGCTATATCCCCGGCACACAATACCCCGACAGCTTTATTGTCTTCTCAGCACATTACGATCACCTGGGTCACATGGGCAAAAATATTTATTTCCCCGGCGCGAATGATAATGCCAGCGGATGCGCGCTGATGCTTAACCTGGCCAGCTATTACTCACAACACCCGCCAGAATATTCCATTGCATTTATGGCCTTTGGCGCGGAAGAGGCAGGTTTACTCGGCTCAAAATATTATGTTGAGCACCCTTTGTTCCCGTTAAAACAAATAAAATTTCTCATCAACCTCGACCTGCTTGGCACAGGCGATGAGGGTATAACTGTAGTGAACGGTGCTGTATTTAAACCCGAATTTGATGAGTTTGTAAAGATCAACGAGGGAAAAAAATATTTGCCTCAAATAAAAATACGAGGCAAGGCCACCAACAGCGATCACTATTTTTTTTCCGAAAATGGTGTCAAATGCTTTTTCATTTACACACTTGGAGGTATAAAAGCCTACCATGATATTTACGACAAGCCGGAAACATTGCCTCTTACTAAATTTGAAGATGTGTTCAGGCTGTTGACTGATTTTACAGAATACTTGCAAAAGTAATCTGTCTAAATTCGTAATTTGTGGTGTTGAACCAGAAACCTGAAACTTGAAACTTTTTATAATCCCCACGCCCATCGGAAATCTCGAAGACATAACACTTCGGGCACTACGCATTTTAAAGGAGGTAGATCTGATCCTGGCTGAAGACACGCGTACAACAGGCAACTTACTTCGCCATTATCAAATTGAAAAACCATTGCAATCGCACCACCTGCATAACGAACATAAAACGGTAGAACAGGTGATCGAACGCATTAAAGCAGGGCAAACAATAGCATTGGTAAGTGATGCCGGCACACCTTCCATTTCCGATCCCGGGTTTTTGCTCGTTCGTGAATGCCTGAAAGCCGGAATAGATGTGGAGTGTTTACCGGGGGCAACAGCCTTTGTGCCGGCATTGGTGAACAGCGGTTTACCCAGCGAGCGCTTTTGTTTCGAGGGATTTCTGCCACAGAAAAAAGGACGCCAGACCAAATTGAACAATTTAAAAGAAGAAGAACGCACAATGATTTTTTATGAATCTCCGTTCAGATTGGTAAAAGCACTTGAAGAATTCACCATTGCTTTTGGACCTGAACGCAAAGCCTCTGTTTCCCGTGAACTCACAAAAATGTTTGAAGAAACGAAACGCGGAACATTGCAGGAACTGGTAGATTATTTTAAGAGTAAAACTGTTAAAGGCGAGATCGTGATTGTTGTAGAAGGGAAGAAATAAGTCTCACCTAAATCCTCTCCAAAGAAAGAGGACTTTAAAATCCCCTCTGTGTATATGCCAGTGCGCAAGTGAGAGGGGTAAGCGGTTTGCAAATGCGCAAGCATGGGTATATTTAGTTCTTTAATATGCCGGTACTTATTGAGTTTGCGTCGCAAACGAAATTAGAACCGGCTATACCAGCAGCGTTGGCCAGTTTGTCTTCCGCAAACTTATGTAGCCATGGTATACTGTAAAATTTCAAAATATACGCACCTTTTATTCGTAAATTAGTACAAATTCCTGCCTGCGGTCAGGCAGAAACAATTCGTTGATATGACCCCAGATCATAAAAAAGGTTTGCCTCCCGGAACTCCGGTATACTCAGGCGAAAAACATCCTGAGAAGGTCAAGATCACCCTCATTGAATACAACGAACAGGAACTTATTGAAAAAGATTTTTTTGACATTCATGAATGCATGATCCATATTAAACCCGATATGGTGAAATGGATCAATGTGGATGGTATACACGATGTAGCTCTTATTGAACGTATCGGTAAGCTGTTCAATATACATCCTCTTACCCTGGAAGATATTGTAAATACCGATCAGCGGCCCAAATTTGAAGACTACGATCATTATGTAGTTTCAATAATGAAAATGCTTTATTACAATGGTGATCTGCAATCTGAACAGTTGAGTATTCTGTTGCTTGAGAACAACACGGTTATTTCTTTCCAGGAGATTCATGGCGGAGATGCGTTTGACCTTATACGAACCCGTATACGTCAGGGCAAAGGGCGTATCCGGAAATTCGCTGCCGATTATTTAGCCTATTGTTTAATTGACGCGGTGGTTGATTGCTATTTTTCAGTTCTCGAAAAAATCGGTGACCGCATTGAAGTGCTGGAGGAAGAGCTGATAGGTGAGCCCACAAGGCATACCCTTACCCGTCTCCACCACATGAAACGGCAAATGATATACCTGAGAAAAGTTGTTTGGCCGTTGCGGGAACTCATCAACAATATTGAACGAAGCGAAACTAAACTTATCATCCATTCTACCGCCATATATTTGCGCGATGTACACGATCACACCATACGTGTTATTGATTCTGTTGAAACGTTCAGGGATCTGTTATCAGGTATGATGGATATATATCTCTCAAGCGTAAGTAACAAAATGAATGAGATAATGAAAGTGTTGACCATTATTACAACCCTTTTTGTTCCTGTAACCTTTATAGCCGGTGTTTACGGAATGAACTTTGACTATATGCCTGAACTCCGCTCTCCATGGGGCTATATAGGAGTGTGGGCCGTCATGCTTACCATTATAATCTCGCTTCTTTTCTATTTCAAGCGTAAGAAGTGGCTCTGATATTTTCCCCGTTCGGAGTATTGTAAAACCACTCTAAAATTGACATATTTGTATGAAAAAATATTAAAATAAAGTAATATGAAACGTCTATTTGTCTCTATGTATTGCTTTGCTGCAATATCAGCATCAGCCCTGAATTTTGTAAGCGGCGATACAAGTAAAACCGATGCAGCAGGTAAAAAACAAGGTCTATGGAAGGAGATCATTAACGGACTGGAGTGGTATGGAAATTATTATAACGCCCAGAAGAATGGAGCCTGGCTTAGTTATCACCCAGGTACTGATCCTCCATTGATCAGCAGAACGGACAGCTACATCAACGGAAGAAAGAACGGACCAAGTATTGAAACTGACCGCACCGGCTATATTACAAAACAGGAAAATTATGCCAACGATACACTGGATGGCACCTCAGTTATTTACGCAAATGGCGGACATGCAAAATGGGTAGCCGTCTATCGTAATGGCAAACTTAACGGAGTAAAAAAACTCTATAACCAGGAAAATTTCAAAATCCAGGAAGAAGGAAATTATGTTAACAACCTGCGTGAAGGTATAACCTACTGGTACTTCCTTGAAGGTGAAAAAAGCATTCAATACACATACAAAAATGGTTTACTTGAAGGTAAAATGAAAACATTTTACAGGAACGGTAATATCAATTCAGAAGGAACGTATAAAAACAATGAATTGGAAGGAGATTATTTTGAGTATTATGAAGATGGCAAACCCAAAAATATCGGCAAATATGTAAACGGAAAAAAAGAAGGATTGTGGAAAGAGTATGATGAGGCCGGCAAAGTAAAACAGGTAAAATATAAGAATGATGTGGTGAAGTAGAGTTTCAATTATTGGGTTATTAAGTTATTTATGCTCAATCCAATTAACCCGCGAGCCTTATAACCCAATAACTTAATAACTCATTAACTTAAAACAATGATCGAAGCAAATACAAAAACTATTACCATCAACAAACGCTGGAAAATAAAAGAGAAAGCAGACACAGCTATCATCCGTAAATTAACCGCCGAACTTGGTGTTGATGCCACATTGGCAAATATACTGGCACAACGCGGCATTAAAGACTATAATACTGCCAAATATTTCTTTCGCCCCTCACTCACTCACCTGCATGATCCACTCCTGATGAAGGATATGGACAAAGCCATTGCGCGCATAGAAACTGCAATTAAAAAAGACGAGAAGATATTGATCTATGGCGACTATGATGTTGACGGAACTACAGCTGTAGCATTGGTATTTACTTTTTTTAAAAACATTCATAAAAACATTGATTACTATATTCCCGATCGTTACGGCGAAGGATATGGTATATCTTTCAAGGGAATTGATTGGGCAAAAGAAAACGGTTACTCACTTATCATTGCGCTTGACTGCGGGATAAAATCAATTGATAAAGTTGAGTATGCCAATCAGCGCAATATTGATTTTATTATTTGTGACCACCATCGTCCCGGGGGAGAACTCCCTGAAGCCATTGCGGTACTTGATCCCAAGAGAAGCGATTGCAATTATCCCTTTAAGGAATTATCAGGCTGCGGCATTGGATTAAAATTAGTGCAGGCTTACCTCGTTAAAAACAATTTGCCTTTTGAACAGTTGGGGCCTTATTTAGACCTGGCTGTTGTAAGTATTGCTGCCGATATTGTTCCGGTTACAGGCGAGAACCGTGTATTGGCTTATTACGGACTTAAACGTTTCAACAGTGATTCCCGTCCCGGTTTTAAAGCCATGCTCGAACTGGCCAATATCAAACGTGAACTTACCGTCAGCGACCTGGTATTTATTATAGGTCCCCGTATAAACGCTGCGGGACGCATAGAAAACGGAAAAAAAGCGGTTGAGCTTTTAATATCTGACAATAGCGCTTCTGCCCTGCTTTCCGGGCAAAACATAAATATTACAAATACACAGCGACGCGATCTTGATGTAAAGATCACCGAGCATGCCCTGAGTATGATTGACAACAATGATGCCCTGATCGATCGTAAAACAACAGTGCTTTTTCATAACGAATGGCATAAAGGAGTTATCGGAATTGTTGCGTCACGACTTATTGAAAAATATTACCGTCCTACAATCGTGCTTACTGAATCCAATGGCATGGCCACCGGCTCGGCCCGCTCAGTTAAAGACTTTGATGTGTACAAAGCAATAGAAGCATGCAGCGAACTACTTGAACAATTTGGTGGCCATAAATACGCGGCCGGATTGACACTCAAGCTGGAAAATGTTGCTGCCTTCCAAAATAAATTTGAAGAGGTAGTGAACGCGACTATTGAAGATCATATGCTCATCCCTGAAATCGAGATTGATGACACACTAAAGTTTAATGATATTAATCAGAAATTTTTGCGCATACTTAAGCAGCTGGCTCCTTTCGGACCCGGCAATATGTCACCTGTATTTTTAACAACAAATGTTGTTGACTCCGGCAATATATGTATCGTCGGGAACAACCATCTTAAAATGAACATACAGGATGCTAAAGATCCAAAGGAAACATTCGCCGCGATCGCTTTTGGAATGGGACATTTATTTAACGATATCTATCAACGTAAACCATTTAATGTTTGTTATACTATTGAAGAACATGAGTGGAATGGGAAGACCACCCTGCAACTGAATGTAAAGGACATTAAATTTATGTAATACAACCAAACTCTCTTCTTTGGAAAGGGTTGGGTGATGGCGCATGGATTTCACAAAAACTATTATTTCCTGGTACAACAAGAACAAACGGGATTTGCCCTGGCGCAATACTCGTAACCCTTATTTTATCTGGCTCTCGGAAATTATTTTACAGCAAACGCGTGTTGATCAGGGCATGAGCTATTACCTGAAATTTATTAAAGAATTTCCGACGATAAAAAAAATGGCTGCTGCACCGGAAGAGCGTGTAATGAAACTCTGGCAGGGACTTGGATATTATTCGCGGGCGCGCAACTTACATGCAACAGCAAAACACATTGCATTAAAACAAAAAGGGAAATTTCCGGAAACATACGAAGAGATAATTAAATTAAAGGGCATTGGTCCCTATACAGCCGCCGCGATCAGTTCCATTGCTTTTGATCAGCCTCATGCTGTTGTTGACGGCAATGTGTTTCGTGTGCTTGCCCGGGTGTTCGGGATTAAAACACCTATTGATTCTACAAAAGGGAAAGCGGAATTTTATGAATTAGCGAATGAATTGCTGGATAAAAAACAACCTGCTCTTTTTAATCAAGCCATGATGGAGTTTGGAGCTACCTGGTGCAAACCGAAAAATCCTGATTGCGCTGATTGTGTATTTAACAGTATTTGCCTGGCTTACAGTAAAAATTCAGTCGATATACTCCCGGTAAAAGAAAAAACAACCAAAGTTCGCGACCGATACTTTAATTACATTGTATTGAGACACAAGAACGATATTGTAATAAAAAAACGTACCGGAAGCGATATCTGGAAAAACCTGTATGATTTTCCGCTTATTGAAACAAAAATTAAATTAAATGAGCAAGCTCTATTAAAAACCGCTGAATGGGAAAAGCTATTAGCTAAATATGATCATACGATTCGATCGGTTTCAAAAACATATAAGCATGTACTCAGTCACCAGAATATTTTCGCCAGATTTTGGGAAGTGGAAACAAAGAGATCACTGAAAATCACGAACGAATACTTAGTTGTCGATAAAAAAAGATTTAACAACTATGCCATACCACGGCTGGTTGATATATATATAAAAGATTCGCTAAAATAATCGAGGGTCTTTACGGCGCACTCAGATTAATATTCACGCTGCAACCATTTTTATCTTTAATATTCACGTTATAATTTCCGGGGCAAAGTTGGTTTTTATACCTGTTCGCATAACCATCCGGCCAAAGATAAGTATATGGACTTGTGCCCCCTGTGGCATTTACCACTAACCATTCTTTGCAGCCGCAGCCGGTACAATTGGCAGCTCCCTTTGCAAACTGCCCACCTAAAGGAGCGGGCGTTACAATAGTTGCAGTTGCAGTTTTTATGCAACCTTTGTTATCGGTCACTGTTACAGTATAATTACCGGCAGAGAGGCCCGTAATTGCTTGTACAGTTTGGCCATTGCTCCAGCTATATGTATATGATGGTGTACCACTGCCGGGGTTTGCAAGAGCAGTTCCGTTTGCTCCTCCGTTACAGGTTATATTTGTTGGAGTTGTTGTTACACTTATCGCAGGATTGACTGTTACAACTGCTGTCGAACTTGATGTATTTCCCCCGGAATCTCTTATTGTTACCGTATAAGTAGTATTTGATACCGGACAAGGACTTATATTCTGTGTTGTGGCACCATTACTCCACGAATAAGTATATGGTGCTATTCCACCCGATCCGGTTGAGCTTATTGTACCACATAAACCCGGACATACCGAACTACCTGTTGCTGTTACTGTTGGTGAAGAACAATTTACAACAGTAAGATACCTATACTCCGAGGCTGTACAGCCGGAATTCGTGGTAATATGCCGAATTTCGTATGTCCCGACTGATAAAAAAGTATAAGAGAAATTTGCCGTTGTACCAGTAACACTTGTTGTTGTGGGTATTGTGTTTATTAACCAGCTATAAGGTGAGCCGGCTCCCGTAGAACCGGTATTGGTAAAATTTACCGTTGTCCCCATACAAATAGTGCCGCCAGGGGATTGTGTAAATGTAGCCGATGCCGAACTACTTCCTGTTATTGTAAATGATCTCGTTTCTGTACATCCATTGCCATCAGTAATAGTAACCGTATACCCACCTGCGGCCAATCCATTTATGGCCGAAGTTACACCACCATTGCTCCATGTATATATAAAAGGAGCTAATCCGTTGGTAACAGTTACTGATGCCCTTCCGGCTTGTGTGCAGGTAATATTACCGGATGATGTTGTTATTACCATAGGTATAACAGAAACAGAGGCACTACTTGTTTTGATACAGCTCTTTGAATCAGTTATAGTTACTGTGTAAGTTCCTGTAACCAGCCCTGAAGCAATAGAACCTGTCTGCAAATTGCTCCACAAATAATTGTACCCCGGGCTTCCACCTGAAACAAGTGCAGTAGCCGACCCTAAATTTGCAGGGCATACCCATTGAGCAATGACTCCAACATTTATTTCAGAAGGCTCTGTAACGTTGAAGTCTTGTACCGATTTGCAATTATTTACATCTGTTACAGTAACAGAATAGGAACCGGTACAAAGTCCTGTTGCTGCATTTATTGTTTGAGAATTATTCCATACATATGTGTATGGCATTACGCCTCCTGTAGGATTTATTGCAATACTCCCATTGCACAATCCTTTGCATGAAGTATTGGTTATTGTATTATTTAATGTGAGGTTGCCAGCTCCGCCACCAAGGGTAAAACTTTGAATCCCTTTGGTAGCATTACAACCTGTTTCAGTAATGGTAACTGAATAATTTCCGGGACAAAGTCCGGTAACAGTATTTGACGTACTTGTTGTTAAAAGTGTTTGAGTTCCATTGCTCCACACATAATTAAGAACTGAACCGGCACAAACATTACTTACATTGACAGTTGCAGAACCATTACAAACACTGCATCCTGTCGGATCAATTTTAGATTTCGTATATGTCGGAATGGTTGGATTAAACCTTGCAATAAAGGAATCATCATTTCCATTGGGACTATTATCAAAATATGCTCCTGAGCCTGGATTAACAAAAGGAAGCGCTCCATATGTTTCGCCGCCAACAAAAAGAGTTTGGCCATCTATGGGAGAAATAGCAATTGGGCCCCTGAAATTACCGTCACCGATATAACTTGACCAGGTCAACACACCTGCATTGCTAAAGCGGGCAATAACTATATCACTGCGGCTCATTGTTCCCTTAAAATAGGTTGAACATCCGGGATTAATTGTAGAAATATCCGGAGAATCTGTTTCGAACACTGCATAAACATTTCCGCAGTCATCTACTTCAGCTCTGTCGTAATCACCTGAATTAGTAGATAAAACACTATGATTACTTCCGCCAAAAAAAACGCTTGTCTCATCATTATTGCCTCCAAAATAGGTTCCCCATATCCTATTTCCCAGGTTATCAAACTTAAGAATGAATCCATCGCTCCAACCATTAAGTAAGCCGTCGTAATAACTTCCGGCACTATTTTGTAGAGGAAAATCTGCGGAAGTTGTGATGCCGTTGATAAATATATTTGATCCGTCGCACACTATGCCGGAAATATCCTCTGTTCCGCTTCCCCCATAATAAGTTGCCCAAAGGCGATTGCCCAAATTGTCAAATTTTAAAAAAAACAAATCCCTTCCACCTCCGGGGGGTGCCCCTAGAAAAAATGTTCCTGAATTGAAGGTATCAAGACCAATGGTACCAACACCGGCAATAAATACATTGCCCGAATTATCAATTGCAATTGCTGAACCATCAGCCTGAGCGCCCGGATACTGGGTTCCCCAAATATGATTTCCGGTATTATCAAATTTTAAAATAAACAGATTAAGCCCGGTTAATCCTGACTGATAATATGTTCCTGCATTTTTTGTAGGAAAGTTAGCAGAAGCAGTCCAGCCCGAAACAAAAATATTTCCGGAAGCATCTGTAGCTAAACCATAAGCAACTTCACTGGATAATCCTCCAAAATAAGTGGCCCAAAACCTGACACCGGCATTATTGAATTTCAATATGAATGCGTCTGAACCTGATGGCCCTTGAAAGCTTAGTGTCCCTTGAAAATACGTACCGGCATTTTGAACCGGAAAATTTGTTGAAGTTGTTTGTCCAACAACAAATACATTACCAAAAATGTCAACATTCACCATTAAAGGATGGTCGATACCGTTACCGCCATAATATGTACGCCAAATCAATGTACCAGTAGCAGAAAATTTTAGAATAAATGCATCGCCTCCTCCTCCGGCAGGTCCCTGAAAATATGATCCTGCATTTAAAACCGGGAAACCCGGGTTTGTATTCGTATAACCTGTTACAAATAAATTGCCTGAGGCATCACAATCAAAAGCTGTAAATCCATCCACGTCATTTCCTCCGAAAATTGTACACCAAACCAATTGCGGGTCAATAATTATTGTCTGGGATTTTAATTTTTCTGCTTCCACGCCCAAATTAAATTTAACAAGTGCTTCATAACCATCGTCTGTTTTACCTCGCGTACACCTATTTACATTTTTAATTGCAAAAATTGTGGGGATGTTTTCTTTGTTTTCCGCAATATAACTTACAGGAGCTTGTTCGGTTAAACTACCATAAGATGTATTAATCTTAATATTGCCCTGCTCATTGATATCGAGTATCTTCTTCGATCGGTATAATAATTTAATTTGATCGGGATCTGCTCCGGGATGAACTACAAAATCATATTTAAATCCCTTTGCATCTGAATTGTAAAACACCCAGTCAATACCCTGATACACATCCTGAATAGTTAATTTATTATAGCTATGTACATCAGATATTCCATTAGGACAATTCCCTAAAAAATATTGATTAAAATATTCTGACCGACCTTCTGAAACTACTTTTTCTCTTTTGATCGAAGCTCCTTTAAGCTCCATATCGATTCGCGTCCATTTCACTTCGCGACGCTCTCTATCATATGTTTTACTTGGTTCTACTACCTCCATCTCACGATCTTCATCCGCTTCAAAGAAACAATAAGTCAGACCCTTCTCGGTAATATAAAAATTCATACCCGGTGCTTCCGCTTTGAACAAAACAAAGGGAACGGGGCTCCCATTCATATCGGTCATGTGCCCTTTATTTTCAACAAACTTAACCGGCTTATTTTTTATAAAATCAGTTGCCCTGTTTTTTAAATCCGGGTCAATGGGTTTATTGCCGGCCGCAAAAAAACTTCCTGCAATTAACAAACCAAGCAGAGTATGAATAATGTTTCTCATCATAGCAATTAACATTAAAATAATTAGGGAGTACTCAAATTAATACTCACGCTGCACCCGTTTTTATCTACAATATTAACATTGTATGTACCCGGGCAAAGCTGATTTTTATATCTGTTCACATATCCATCCGGCCATGAATAATTGTACGGACCTGTGCCGCCTGTGGCACTTACCATTAACCATTCTTTGCAGCCACATCCTGCACAATTGGAAGTCCCTTTGGTAAATTGTCCTGTTAAGGGCAGGGGATTCGTTATTGTGGTGACCGAAGTTTTTATACACCCTTTGCTATCGGTTACAGTAACAGTATAGTTCCCTGCCATCAACCCCGTCGCAATTTTGGCAGATTGTCCATTACTCCAATTATAACTATAGGACGGGCTGCCGCTTCCAACAACAGCGTCCGCCGACCCAACGCCACCACTACAGCTGATATTTGTTGCAACAACTGTAACAGTAACGGCCGGGTTGACTGTTATGGCTGCAGTAGAAGTGGCGGTCTCCCCGGTCGCATCTCTTATAGTGACCGTATAGATAGTAGTTGATACCGGACAGGTGTTGACATTTTGTGTTGTAGCACCATTGCTCCACGAATAAGTATAGGGAGCAACTCCACCAATGGCATTTGAAGTAACATTTGCACAGAAACCCGGACACATTGAACTGCCGGCAGCGGTTACTGTCGGATTAGAACAATTGACAACGGTAACGGTTGATGTAACCGTTTTTAAACAGCCGCTTGTAGTAACAGAATGCGAAACGGTATATGTTCCGGCCGTTAAAAATGTATAAGAGAAATTTACGGTTGTTCCGCTTACCGCCGGATTTAAAGGAGAAATATTCCAGGCATAAGTGCCTGTTGTACCCGTATTAGTAAAGGTTACAGCCGTACCTATACAAATTGTTCCACCCGGCGATTGCGTAAATGTGGCCGAAGAGGGGATCGAACCGGTGATACTGACCGACCTCGTCATTGTACATCCTTTATTATCAGTAACAGTAACCGAATAAGTACCTGCTGAAAGATTTGTAATTACGGGACCGGTCTGACTATTACTCCAGGTATAGGTAAACGGAGGAGTTCCGCTATTAAGTGCAACTATGGCACCCCCAGCAGTGTTACAATTAATATTTGTGCCTACCACATTTCCCGCGGGTCCCTTAGGAAGTACAATGTTTACAGCCTGGCTGGCGGTACAACCATTATTATCCGTAATAGTAACGACGTAATTACCGGCAGTCAGACCGGTAGCTATTTGAGCTGCTTGTCCGTTATTCCACAAATAAGTATATGGTGTTGCACCTCCGGCAACTGTTGTGGCAGCGGTGCCGCTTGCACTATTTGTACAGGTGGCTGGGTCGGTAGGAGTAACTGTTAATGTTAATCCATTTCCCGGACCGGTTAACGTATAATAAACAGTATCCCTGTTACAGGCTCCATCCGTTACTTCCACCCAATAATTTCCTCCGCATAATCCAATACTGTTGGTTACATTCGATGTATTAATAAGTTGGCTCCCATTACTCCACCTGTAATTATAAGGAGGAGTTCCGCAATTCACCTGTATTGTGGCACTGCCACAGGCACAGCCGGCAGGATTTGCCTGGGACTGAGTATAAGTGGGAATGACAGGGGTAAATTTCGCGACATACGCATCATCATTTGTATTAGGGAGGTTGTCATAATACGCCCCGCTGCCCGGATTTGTAAACGGATATCCTGTTCCGGAAGTCGCTCCTGATATTTCACCGGTAATAAACATATCACCCTGTTTATCCAGGGCAATTGCTGTTGCAAAATCAGAGCCCGCCCCTCCCCAATATGTAGCCCACTGAACAACACCCGATAAATTAAATTTTACGTAGAAACAATCTCTGCCTCCCCCATGGGAGCCCTGATAATAATTGCTGCATCCCGGATCGAATGTGTAAATATTTGCTGAAAGTGAATATGCTCCGAATCCCATATATATATTGCCGCAATCATCTATTTCCAGGTTGTCACCGGAATAATTATCCTCAATACCAGCTCCTCCATAATAAGTTGCCCATGTCCGAACTCCACTCGGATCGAAACGAAGAATGAACTCATCGTCATTTCCGGCATTTGATGGCTGATAATAAGCCGCACCCCAGGCCTGAACCGGAAGATCTGTTGACCCGGACAAACCGACAGCAACTATATTTCCCGGAGTGTCTGTACGTATCGTAATTATTTTATCCACTCCGGTTCCACCATAATAAGTTGACCAGATCAAAGTTCCAGTTGAATTAAAGCGGGCTAAAAATCCATCGTTATTACCCGCGTTCGCAGCCTGATTATAAGCCCCGCCCCACGCTCTTAAAGGAAGATCAGTGGAACTGGTTTGTCCACCAATATATATATTGCTCCCGACATCAGTAAAAACAGAAAGTCCCGTTTCGCCATTCGACCCTCCAAAATAAGTAGCCCATAACAAATCTCCGATATTACTGAACTTTAAAATAAAAGCATCGTTTCCTCCTCCAAAAACGCTTTGATTATAGGCCAAAGGGTTTCCCGGAAATGGCTGGGTGGGAAAAGCCGCCCCAGCACTGCCTGTGACATAAACATTACCTGAAGCATCTGTAGTAACTGATTGGGGATTGCAATTCGGATAATAGGTAGCCCATATCCTGTTTCCCATATTGTCGAACTTTAAAATAAAACCTCCGGTGTTTGTATTGTTGAAATATGCCAGTGGATTTCCGGTATGTGCCTGAGTTGGTATACTCCCGGCAGTTCCAACGACAAACACATTTCCTGACAGATCGGTTTTTATTGAATATCCTGTTGCCCAATCGGCCCCTGTACTTGCATAATATGTACCCCAGAGACGGACACCAGTATTACTGAATTTTAAAATGAAAATATTCCTGGCAATTCCACCCCCATTAGGGCCCAACGAATTATTATAATAGGAAGCCGGATTTCCAATATGTACCTGTGTTGGAAAACCATTAAACTGCTGAGTATAGCCTGAAATATACAGGTTACCATTGCTATCACAATCGGCACTTTGCGGACCGTCCGCTCCGGTACCGCCGTAACTGGTGGCCCATACTAATTGAGGATCTATTATAAGGGTTTTTGAAGGATCATATTCTTTAAAAGAAAACTTAACATGCGTATCGTATCCCGAATGTTCGTTTTTTAAAATATCATTTCGAATAAAGCGGGAAGTGATCTCCTTATTGCTTTGAAAAGAAACTGGTGAGTGCTCAGTAAGTTCGCCATCCCTTGTCTTTATCAGAATATCACCATTATCATCAATGCTTAATCCATCCAGCGAAGAATAGATCAACTCTATTCTATCGGGGTCAGCACCGGGGTGTACAATAAAATCATACTTAAATCCTTTTTCTCCCGCGTTGTAAAATACCCAATCAATACCGGGATACACATCCTTAATAGTCACTTTTGCATAACTGCGTATGTCAGTAATTCCACTTGGGCAATGGTTTAAAAAATACTGCTCAAAATATTCCGACTTCCCTTCTGCATCAATATTCGCCTTTTTTATTGAAGCGCCTTTCAGCTCCATATCGATCCGCGACCATTTTACCTCCATCTCTTCACTTTCAGGATCATATATTTTCCCTTCTCTTTTGGATTCGTTTTCCTGAGCTTCCACATGCTCATATAAACAATATGTAACTCCTTTTTCAGTTATAAAATAATTCATCCCTGACGTTTCCACTCTGAATAAAACAAAAGGAATTGGCTTGCCATCCAAATCCGTCATTTGTCCTTTATTCTCAACAAACTGAACCGATTTGTTTTTCAGGAAATTGGCGGCCTTATTTTTAAGCGCTATGTCAATAGTTTTACCGTTAAATTAAGATTCACACTACAGCCATTTTTATCTTTAAGATTTATAGTGTAGTTGCCCGGACAAAGCTGGTTCTTGTACCTGTTTACATAACCATCAGGCCATGAATAACTATAGGGACTTGTGCCTCCTGTAGCATTTACCATTAACCATTCTTTACATCCACAATTTGTACAGTTAGAAGTGCCTTTGGTGAACTGTCCTGTTAAAGCGGGCGGTGATATTATTGAGGCAGTAGAAGTCGTAACACAACCTTTTGAATCAGTTACTGTAACAGTATAAATTCCTGAACCCAAACCTGAAACTGTTGAACCTGAAACCAAATTACTCCAACTGTAAACAAAAGGTGAAGTGCCGCTTGTCGGATTAGCAAACATACTGCCATTAGTGCCTCCGTTACAGATAATGGATGAAGTTGTAATATTAACACCAACAGCAGGATTCACGGTTACTGTAGCGGTGGCGGTAGATGTGGCGCCTCCCGAATCAGTAATTTTAACCGTATATATTGTTGTTGAAGCAGGACATATATTTATATTCTGAGTAGTGGCTCCCGTGTTCCAGGAGTAGGTATAGGGAGCTGTTCCGTTACTTCCTAACGCAGATAGATTTGCACAAGTTGTGGGACAAACGGACATACTGTTTACTGATACAGTCGGTGAAGTGGAACAGGTACTAACGTTCACAGTTACAGTATCTGTTAAGATACAATTATGAATCCCGCTTAACGTAAGTGTATAAGTTGTAGTTGAGGCAGCTCCTGATCTGGGATTAGCAATAGTTGAATTACTTAAAGTTATTGGAGGAGTCCACGAATAAGTCGGGGGAGGTGTGCAAAACGTAAATAAGGTTGTTATTCCACTGCCACCTCCGGAGCTTGTAGCAGTGGAGGTTGAACAATTCACTCCTGCCCCGGAATTAGCAATATAACTTCCGACAGTACCTGAAGTGTAAACCACATCTGCTCCTGAAGTGGTTGCATTTGACCAGCATATTTGTATACTTAAATTACTTACCCCATCCCATTCATAAGGCATATCAAAAATAAATGAATTCCATCCGGTCGTCGTACTAATAGGTTTGGCGTTAAATACAGTAACAAAGGCAGGATCATTATAGGTAGCTGTCCCGCACATCATTTTAATTGTAAAATTATTGAACGGCTGTGTACTTGCTTTTGACTGAACATTAAATGCAAGTTTTGTGATGACAGAACTGCACTTAAGGCCGCTGGTAATTAATTCGCTGGCACTGATAATATGTATTTGTTTCAAACCCGTTACACTGCCGTTAAAAGGTGTGGGCGTATTAAAAGTTGATGCTAAAGTTCCTACTTGGGCTGTTTGTGTTGCCCCGGAACAACCGGAAGGCCTTGTCCCGCATTTACATAATGGACCAATAACGGAAGAATTCAACTGAACACTATCACCTTTGCACATTGAGGAAACTGCTGCGATTGCATCCACTTTATTTACTGCATCTATAGATATTAATGCGGTTGAGGAACATCCTTTAGCATCAGTAACCGTAACCGTATGATTACCCGTCGTCAGACCTGTTACTGTATTTGCCGTTTGCCCGTTACTCCACAAATAAGCAAATCCGGGAGTTCCTCCCGCTGTATTCACTATTGCCGAGCCATTACTCCCGCCTCCACAGGATGCGTTTGTAAGTGAATTTATTCCAACAGTAAGATTTGCCGGCTGCGTTAAAACAATTGACGTTTGAGGAGAACAACCGTTGGCATCTGTTATATAAACAGTATATGTTCCGGCAGCCAAACCTGTTGCTGTCTGACTTGTTTGTCCGGAAGGACTCCAGGTGTATGTAAAAGGCCCTGTACCGCCAACCGTTGTTGCACTGATACTTCCATCATTTTTACCGTTGCAACTAATGTTTGCAGTAATATTTGCACCTGCTGTTATTCCTGTATGGGTATTGGCAATTGTCACTATTGTTACATTTGTGCAACCCGCATTATCGCTCGCGGTTACAGTATAAATGCCGGCTGATAATCCTGTAGCAGTTGTAGCTGACTGATTTCCGGGCATCCAGCTATATGTATACGGACTTGTTCCTCCTGAAGGGGTGATAGTAGAACTTCCAGGACTATTACAATTTGCATTATTCTGAGTAGCAGACAAAGAGAAACTTCCACTTCCACCGGTTATAGTATAAGTAGCTTTCACGCTGTCACAGCTGCTATAAGCAGTTACTTTATATGTTTCGGCACAAAGTCCGGTAATAGTATTTGTTGCATTGGTATTATTCAGTGTTATATTACCATTACTCCAAACATAATTATAACCGGGAGTTCCGCAACTTAAATTAATTGTCGCCGTTCCATTGCAGGAGCATCCGGTCGCATTTACCTGTGACTGTGTAAATGCAGGAGGAACAGGATCGAATCGTACAATAAAAGCATCGTGATTTCCTGTATGCGTATTGTCGAAATAGGCTCCGCCCCCTGGATTCACAAGAGGGGCCGGCGCCTGAATAACTTCTCCTGTAGCAAACAATCGGTTCTTGTCATCCACATCTATGCCTGGCCAATCCTGATTATTCCCTCCGTAATAGGTTGACCATACTAGAGAATTATTTTTGTTGAATTTGGTAAAAACAGCATCATACGCTCCCGCCAGTGTATTATCCAGGTAAGCTCCGCAACCGGGGTTTAATGCAGGGTAATCCGTGGAATAAGTTGTACCTGAAATAAAAATATTATCACAATTATCCGCAAAGATCGATTTAGTTGTTCTGTTTTGACCCTCAAAACTTGACCCTCCGACATAACTTGACCAAACCAGATTTTTGACCGGGGTAAATTTACTAATGAAGAAATCTATTCCGCCACCCAATGCATTATCAAAATAAGCACCTACTCCGGGATTCCGAAGTGGGAAATCCAGTGAACCGGTTCTGCCGAAAACAAAAACATTACCACCGTTATCCGCACATATTCCATATGCGCTTTCTGTAGCGGTTCCCCCTAAATAAGTACACCATGTTAAATTTCTTGATAAACCAAATTCGGCTGCAAAAACATCAGCTCCTCCGGCAATTCCAGGCTGAAATGCTCCTGCGGTTACAGGCAATGTATTTGAAGTAGAAGATCCTGTTACCAATAAACTTCCGGCAGGTGTAAATCTGATATCATTAATCTGCTCTGTGCTTCCGGCAAAAAAAGTTGACCAATTAAGAACGCCGGCGGGAGTAAATCCGATAAGCGCGGGAGCACTGGTTCCTGTTCCGATAATTGTCGGCTGATAATATGCTCCACCACCCGGATTAAAAAGCGGTGAGCCGGCGCTTAAGGCTCCGCCGATTAAAATATTTCCTGTTAAAGGATCGATGTCTATGGAATTACCGCTGGATGGGGTACCACCGGGATCTCCATAAAATGTGGCCCATTGCCTTATTCCGGCGCTGTTGAATTGCACTAAATACAGTTGAGCTGCTCCGTAATTGGCTGCCTGATTATACGCTCCCGCCTTTGCCTGTAAAGGAAAATTGCTTCCGGGAGAACTCCCAACAACAAACAGATCGCCCGCGTTGTTTAAAGTCATATCACCTATTGCTTCACTGCCGTTACTGCCATAATATGTTGACCAAACAAAGCTGTAATTCGCATCAAACTTCGCTATCCACCAATCCTGCATCCACCCACCACTTGCAGCTCCTGTATTAAATACACCCTGGAAGTAAACACCTCCACTCGGATTCAGCAACGGAAAACTTCCGGCGTTCTGCGTATATCCCCCGATGTACACTTCACCGGATTTACTGACAACAACTCCATAAGCACCGGTTGTTCCTCCTGAACCAAAATAGGTACTCCAATATATTTGAGGATCTATGTCAAGCCTTCTGGACATAGTATGATCCGGAAGTGAAAAGGAAATTGTTCGTCCATTCAGAACAAATTTAGTTTTGAGTTCCTGTCCATCCTGGTAGCTTATAGGTGCAGCCTCCGAAATAGTACCCATACCAACTTTTATGCGAACACTGCCATCGGCAAGTAATTTAATGTCCTTGTCTTTAATATGGTCGTATTGAATTTGAATTTGAGAAGCGGATGCTCCGGGGTTAACAATAAAGTCATACTTGATCCCATCTTCGGTGGTTTTTAATACCCAGTCAATACCGGGATAAATATTCTTTATAGTAACATCTTTATATTTCTTAACATCATATATGCCATCGGGGCAATTGGGATAGAAGAAATTATAATGTTCCCCTCCGGATCGTTCACCCGGAATAATATTTCCCCGATCAATTACCGCATCCTGAAGATTCGCGTCAACAAGTTGCCATTTCATATCTATTTCCTCCTGCTCCTCATTACTATCCAACTGGCCGGATCCAGCTTTAATATCATTCTCTTCATCTTCTCCTTTTTCAATTATTTTAATCTCCTTAAATATATAGCTGAGACCTTTTTCAGTGACATAAATATCCATATCAGGTGTTTCCAATCTGAATAACACAAACGGAACAGGCCGGCCATTCATGTCCACCATTTGCCCCTTATTTTCAAGAAAGCCGATCGAACTTTGCTGCACGGCCATACATTTATCAGCTTTGGCTTTTTGCTCAGGGTCAACCGTCTTATTACCACCGGCAAAAATGGCGTTCGTAATATGCAGAACTACTATAAGGAAGTAAACGTTTTTCATCGTCACATCTGTTAAGAAATGTATCAAACGAAATTTACTAATTAAATGAAGGGAAGACAAATAAAAAACACTTCAATTATTAAAAATTGATGCGCAAGATTTTTTGTATATTTATCTATTTATCAGATATTTATATAATCTAGAATAAATTTTCGATGAAACAATCTCAACTATTTACTCTTATAAGATCAATGAGCAGATCAGAGAAAGGGTACTTCAAAAAGTACTCCACCCGACATGTGATCGGGGGAGAGAATGACTATATAGTACTTTTTAATGCCATTGAAAAACAAAACGAATATGATGAAACAAGGCTTATAAAAAAATTAAAGAAAGAAAAATTCATAGCTCACCTCGCTGTTCTGAAAAAATATTTATACAAACTCATTTTAAAAAGCCTGAGAAGTTATTACGAAGAGGGCTCCATTGATTTTCAAATTAAATCATGGCTTGCCGAAATATCTATACTATATGAAAGGGGTTTGCCCGACCAGGCGGCAAGAGTTTTACAAAAGACCAAACGAATTGCAACTGAAAATGAAAAATTAATATTGCTGCAGGAAGTCAACGAATGGGAACGAAAAATAATCAAAAATAATCTTTACAAAGATCAAACCCCGGACCGGCTTTCTGCGCTGGAAAAAGAACAAGATCTGCTTCTTAGAAAATCTGAGCTTCTCAATAAACTCCTCAGTCATAGCGAAAGAACATTTTTCGCTGATTATCATCTTGGCAATGAACAGAAGAAAGTACAAATGAAAAAAATAAGTTCCGAACTGGATGCTCTTTATAAAGGGAGGAACATTGCTCACACTTCATTTCAATCTGATTTTTTATACTATAGAATCCTCAATAAACATGCTACTATACTGGAACCTCAAAGCGATCCGATAGACACTAAAAAAAAATTGCTTCATTTACTGGAATCACATCCACACGCTATTCTCAATGATCCGGATAGTTATATTGTTACCCTGTTCAACATTCTGGCAGGGGCCGAGCATTTGGTTGATACAAAAGTGCAGGTAGATATTTTGAATAAAATAAGTGAATTCGAAAACGCTAACAGGAGATTTCTATCGTTCAAAAATCAGATCAAAATATTTTCCTATTTAAGCATTATCCGGACTCATTTATTTATTTCCACTGCCAATTTTGAAGAAGGCCAGGATTATATCAACAATCAGTTGCTTAAACAAATGAAACGCTATGGGGAAAAAATAAACAGCTATGATAAAATCATTCTCAATTTTAACATACTATACATATACTTTGGAGCACAGAACTATAAAATGGCTCTGCGTTGGAGCAATAAAATCATCAATGAGTATTCCGAAAATATTGCGGATGAGGTGTATGAAACAACTAAACTGATAAATCTTATTATACATTATGAACTGAAAAACATGCTTACCATCTCCTCGGTCATATCATCGGCGGAAAGATATTTCCGGTCACGACCCTCCTCGGGTACTATTCCTCATTTTTTACAGGGAATAAAAAATATATTTTCGGCACAGGGGCATCAACAGGCAACTGAGGAAACAGAAGAATTTAAAAGGTTAAAGGACACAATACAAGAAAGTATTCGATCAGATCACGATGACAGATTTTTAAAAAATTTTGATTTCATCTCCTGGATCGAAAGCAAAATACAAGGTCGACCATTTTCGGATGTTTTGATGGAGAAAACAAACCTCTTACCATCAGGTGGCAGGAAAATCAGTGATTGAAAAAAATCAGAAAATGGTATTTAATAAAATATAACACCTCTGTGATAATCCGTCGTTTTACATTTGTAACTATTTATCTACATTTACAAACCCAATTCACCAATTAACATATATCAGCAATGACCGGAGTAAACAAAGTAATTTTAGTGGGCAACTTGGGTAAAGACCCTGAAGTACGCTACCTGGAAGGGGGAGTGGCCGTTGCTCATTTTTCAATAGCTACTTCCGAAACATATAAAGACAAAACAGGAAATAAAGTTGAATCCACCGAATGGCACAATATAGTAATGTGGCGCGGACTTGCCGAAGTAGCCGAAAAGCATTTGAAAAAAGGCATGCAGGTGTATATTGAAGGTAAATTACGCACCCGATCATGGGAGGACAAAGAAGGCCATAAGCGATACACCACCGAAATATTGGCGGATAATATGGTCATGCTGGGCCGTAAAGAAAACAACCCGCAAGCGGGTGTCAATCTGCCTTTGCCCGATAATTCTGCTCTACCGACAAGCAGTAATGATTCGACTGAGGATCTGCCGTTCTAGTTCCCGCCGTCAACAAATAAGAATAAAAAAATTACGAATGTATTTCCCTGTTCGCAATTATCCACTCCTGAATATTCAGAATTATACCGAGGGAATTTGATTTTAAGGATTTTGAGTCTCGGCATATACGGTTCTATGCCAATTTGGCGGATAAAAAATCCTTAAATTGACTAAGAACCGGTATAACGGGTTCATGAATCTTCGATTTCGTACATTCGCATCTTATTCGTTATTAATTGATGCTAAACACAATTCAATTATTCTTAGGTGAAATTATCATCCACCCATTATCGCCAGCCATAATTTTTGCGCTCTTGGGGATGCTGTTATTATTGACATTTACCACAGCAATTTCAGCGGCCGAAAGCGCCTTTTTCTCCTTGAACCCAGGCGACATCGAAGAACTGAAAAAAACAGGACACAAAACGGATGCGCTTATTATCGAACTTATTGACAGGCCCAAACGGCTGCTGGCAACTTTACTCATCAGCCTCAATTTTGTGAATATTGCCATTGTCATTCTTTCAACATTTGTGATGTCCGAACTTTTCGATTTCACCGAAAACCGAACATTTGGATTTGTCCTCCAGGTTGTGGTAGTGACTTTTTTGATCCTTATTCTCGGTGAGATCATTCCCAATGTTTACGCCATTCAGAATCCGCTTTCAGCCACGCGCCTGCTGGTGTTGCCAACACTTTTTTTTGAAAAGGTATTTTACCCGGTCAGCTCATTTCTTATTTTTTCCACTTCATTTATAGATAAACGCATTAAGAAAAAAACGCATAACATATCCGTTGAGGAATTATCACATGCCCTGGAACTTACATCAGAACAGGAAACGCCGCAGGATGATCAGAAAATTCTTCAGGGTATTGTAAAATTCGGCTTCACCGATGTTAAACAGATCATGTGTTCGCGGGTTGATGTTACGGCATTTGATCATTCCACCCCGTTCCCTGAACTGATCAAAAAAATTGAGGACTCTGTATATTCACGGATCCCGGTATATAAACAGTCGTTTGACAATGTTGCAGGTGTTTTATATATAAAAGATATTTTACCCCATCTCGAAAAACCGGATTTTGAATGGCAAACGCTTTTACGTTCGCCCTTTTTTGTTCCTGAAAGCAAAAAAATAGATGATCTGTTGCGTGAATTTCAACACAAAAAAATACACCTGGCTGTGGTTGTTGATGAATACGGCGGAACCTCAGGCATTGTAACCCTTGAAGATATCATTGAAGAGATCATCGGTGAAATAAATGATGAGTTTGACGATGACGACCTTGTCTATTCGAAACTGGATCCACAAAACTATGTATTTGAAGGCAGGATAGCTCTTAAGGATATATACAGGATCCTGGATATTGACGGAAAAAAATTTGAAGAAAGCAAAGGTGAATCAGATACGCTGGCCGGATTTTTAATTGAACTGGAAGGGCGTATTTTAGCAAGGGGCGAAAAAGTAAGTTTCAATAACCTTTTGTTTACGATAGAAGCAGCTGATAACCGGAAAATAAAACGCGTAAAGATCACTTTACCTAAAACCGATGAACACAAATAATTCTTTCCGCTTTTTAAGGTTTTCTGCCCTCTTACTTATTGTTTTGTATTTCTCTCTGTTCATTTCCTGCGATTCCGATGAAGACACTCTTTTACCCAAGCCGCGTGGATATTTCCGTATTGACCTTCCTGAAAAAAAATATCAGTCCTATAATTCCGATTGCCCTTTCACTTTTGAAGTTCCCACCTATGCTTTCATTCACCCTGATGAAGGGAAAAACGCAGAACCTTGCTGGCTGAATATCGACCTTCCCCGATTCAAAGGACGCGTCCATATCAGCTATAAACAAATAGAAAATAACCTGCCAACTTACCTGGAAGATGCCCGTTCGCTTGCCGCCAAACACCAGTTAAAAGCATCCGCGATAAGCGAAATGGTTGTTAAACACGATTCGTTAAATGTATACGGACTGATTTATGATATTGAAGGAAATGCCGCATCATCCCTCCAATTTTACCTGACCGACAGCACCCGGAATTTTTTGCGCGGAGCGTTGTACTTTATCGTACCCCCCAACAGCGACTCTTTGGCTCCCGTCGTTGAATTCATACGGAAAGATGTTTTCAGGCTTATCGATACCTTTCATTGGAAAGAAGGCGACCAGCTCACAAAACCCGCTTCCCGCTGATATCCAATTTTGATCCAATGTCGTTTAGTTAAGAAAATGCTTTGGTGAAAACCTGCCTGACCGGCAGGTTTGGAGTTTTGGTGGCAAAAATCAACTCGCCACCAAAGCACTAAAGCACCAAATCCAACTAAAAAGAAAAATACGAACGGCCAAATCCTTAACTAAACGACATTGAATTTTGATTTACATTTAAGTCAATCAATGTTAGTATTCCCGGTGGGATAGTCGTTTAAGCTAATATAATCGCATCATTTCAGGTATAACAACCATATAAATTCAAAATTTGACTTCTAATTAGGCTGAAATTGTACTTCCGGATAAATTCTTTCGAAATATCCTTTCATACCCCGACATTCTGTTTTTGCGAAATAAAAGGGGGCAAAAATTCCATTTTTACCTGAACACCAATGCCTTACATTAAATTAACTCATTGATTTTGCTGATAAATTATTGTAATTTTGGTAAACAGCATGTTGAACCCAAAATTTTATAGTGTCAGGATTATTATTTTGCTAATAGTTGGTGCTCCTCAATTATTTGCTCAGCTTACTATAAATACTTCTTTAACTCCTTCGCAACTTGTTCAAAATGTGCTTTTAGGGAATGGTGTGATAGCGAGCAATATTACTTATACCGGCTCACCCAACGCCATTGCAGAATTCGGCGGAACTACCAATATCGGAATTGCAACAGGAATAATCATGACCACTGGTGTTACCACCGGAATAAATGGCCCGCAAGGCCCAAACGGTTCACCAAGCAGTGGAATGGATAACGGTTACCCCGGTGATTCTCTTCTTAATTCAATTATTTCCGACAGTACACATAATGCATCTGTACTTGAGTTTGATTTTGTTCCCACAGGCGATACAATTAAATTTCATTATGTCTTTGGTTCGGAAGAATACCCGACTTACGCATGCAGTGCTTATAACGATATTTTCGGTTTTTTTATCAGCGGCCCGAAACCAATATCAGGTTCTTATATAAAAGAAAATATCGCCCTTATTCCCGGTACAATTCTGCCGGTATCTATCAAAAATATAAATAACCAGGGGTGTTCTATGTATCCGCAATATTATGTTAACAACGGAACGGGCAACACTCCGCTTGTGAACACAACTATACAATACAATGGCTTTACCAAACGCTTAACCGCAATTGCACCCGTAGTGTGCGGCTCCACCTACCATATAAAACTTGTCATTGCTGATGTTAAGGATGCGAACTTTGATTCGGGCGTGTTTCTTGAAGCAGGAAGCTTTTCAAGTAACAGTATTTCGATCAAAGCAAAAGTAGGATTCGGAAGTAATGACACTACTATTTTTGAAGGTTGCGGCAAATCAACTTTTATTTTAAGACGCAGCAAAAGCATGCTTTCAAAAGCTGATACGGTTAACTTCTCCTTAACCGGAACAGCTTCAAACGGAACCGACTATTCACTTACTTCGTCGAACATTACCGGGAGCAATATAATTTTTCCGGCCGGGCTGGACTCGATCCAGATAGACCTGAATGCCATGCAGGACCTTATCGCTGAAGGTATTGAATATTTCACATTAACATTGAATATCGTTCAGTGCAATAAAACCATTCAAAAGAGTGTGACAATTTATATCAACGATGTTGCCCCCCTTACTGTTTCAACAGGAAACGATATAAATCTTAGTTGCCCGGGCACAGCAATCACCATTAATGCTGTTGCCTCAGGAGGAGTCGGCATCGGCAATTACAGGTACAGTTGGAGTACCGGATCTTCCGGAAGCGGTATTTCCGTAAATCCTGCGGCAACAATTACCTATATTGTAAGTGTTACAGATACATGTGGTATATTCAGCGCAATAGACACCATTGTTGTAAACGTAAATTATACACCGCTTACTCTGAGCGTTTCCGCCAATACTGAAATTTGCCCGGGTGACAGTACAACACTTGCTGCCACTGCTGCATTGGGCATGCCCGGCTATAAATTAATATGGCTGCCGGGTAACGACAGCCTGAACAGCATTGTTGTAAAACCAAATGCAACTACAACATATTCCGTAACAGCAGCTGACAGTTGCGGACAAAAGGAAACAAAATATATAACCGTAACCGTTTCAGAAACAAATGCCGACTTTAATTATTCATTCGCTTCGGACCTGAGAGTTGATTTTTCAAATATGTCGACTGATGCGTCGAATTTTTTCTGGTATTTTGGCGATACTGCGTCTTCAACGCTCACTAATCCCAGTCATACTTACGCGGATTCCGGGACCTATACTGTAACCCTTATTGCTTCAAATGCGATCGGCTGCACTGATTCTGTTTCACGCACTTTTGTTTTATTTCCCGACCTGTATTTCTATTTCCCGAATAGCTTCACACCTAATAACGATGGCAACAATGATGTGTTCGCCGGAAAGGGCTACGGCGTTTTACGTTACACCATGAAAATATATGACCGTTGGGGAAATTTAATATTTACAGGGAATGAAACGGAACCCGGCTGGGATGGTAAAACCAAAAATGGCAAGGCGCAAATGGACTGCTATGTTTGCATATTTGATGTTGAAGATCATTTTGGACATAGTTACCACAAAATGGGAAATATAATGTTGATACGGTGATCAATTGATGAAATAAATAATTGCTTTAATTTATGCAAAACAATAAAAAATTATTTGAACTTATCCAATCCCTTTCCAAGTCAGAAAAGATTTATTTAAAAAAGTTTGCTTTCCTTCACGACAGAAATAAGAAAAATAATTACCTCGAATTATTCAACATCCTTCAAAAACAACGCACCTATGATGATGATAAACTTGCGGAAGCCCTGAAGAAAAAATCGATCTCGAAAAATCTGTCATCCATTAAGCATTACCTCTATAAGCTTATTTTACGAAGTCTGAGAAACTATCACCATGGCGACAATACTTCCATGGAAGTAAAAAACCTCATCGCAGATATCCATATTTTATATCAGAGGGGATTATACAATCAATGCAGATCTCTTATTTCCAGTACCAAGAAGATAGTTTTGAAATATGAAATGTATTCTGAATATTATATTCTGCTTAAATCTGAGATCAATTTAGTTATTGCGATACAGGGAGATGCCAACGAAATGAAAGAAATTGTTAAAGAGCAGAAAAGGGTATTGGCTATTCTGGCGAATAGCCTGACCTATCAGGAACTTTCAAACGAAACTTATTTTTATACAGCCCTTTCGGAGCAAACTGCTGCCCTGGATCAAAAAAAAGTACAGGAATTATTTCGCCATCCGTTTTTAACGGACATAAAACACGCGCAGACTTTTTACGACAAATCGAATTTTTATTTTTCCAACGGCCGGAAAAGATATTTACTTGCCGATGATAAAGCTGACGATTACCTGATTAAAAATATGGAATTATGGGAATCCAAGCCGCATTTTATCAAAGACAATGTATCTGATTATCTGGTTCTCCTGCATAATATTATGTTATTAAACGCACATAATGTAAAGAAAGCCGGGTTCATGTCGGAGCTTATCAATAAACTAAAATCAATTTCCAGTAATTCTCTTCACATTCAGGCAAAATTATTTCAATTTGCTTATATGACTCAACAAGATCAATCTACCTATTTTGGCACGTTTGAAGAAGAAAAAAAATCAATTCCATATATCGAAAAAGAATTAAAAAAGTATGATGCTGTGACCCCCTATAATATGAAGCTTGTATTCTACTTTAATACCGCTTACGTGCTTTTTGGATGCGGAGATTATAAAGCAGCGCTCTTGTGGATAAATAAAGCGCTGGACATTGAATCAAAAACAACTTCTAAATTATACATCATGATCTTAAAAATTATCAAGTTGTTCGTATTCCTTGAATTGAAAAATTTTGAATTGCTTGAATTCTCATTGAGGTCGGTCACCCGGACACAACGTAAATCATTTCCAAAAGGATTAAGCCTTATGCTGGATTTTATCAGAAAGTATCCTTCGGCAAATTCTGATAAACAGCTGATGCATCAATTATTACAAATAACGATTCAAAAATTAAACGAGATCATCAAGGATCCTGCGGAAAAGCAAATCATTGAAGCGTTTGATTTTCTTTCTTTGATTGAATCGAAATTCACAGGTCAGTCATTCGCCAGGATAGTTCAGGGAAAAGTGCAAAATAAAATCAGGGGGAAAGACCTGGTTTAAATACCCGGAGTTTTATTTTCTACGTTTCCCGGGAAGCCAAAATGCCGATATTTTCGATTGAAATTTCATTTTCAAATCCAATTTAAAAATTTTGCGTAACAAATACAAGGTAAAAATCATTCTTGCCCGGTCTTCTTTTCAAAAGATCATTCAGACCATCCCTGATCCCATTTCATGCACCCATGTGACCTTACTTTTCAGTATTAAGATTAAAATACGTGGATCGGCATTCTAATTAGACACCTAATTTTGAGAGCAATGTGGTTTTCGTTCAAACCTTTCACGATCTACATTTAACAAGCGAAAAATACCTTTGGCGAATAGGAACCTGAACTTATTGTAAATCATTCAAAGATTTCATAAGCAAATGTGATACTTGAAAATGGTGCTTGACTTTGTAAAATACTAACCACAACATACCACATGATCAAAAGAAGTATAGTATTAGCAGGAGTAATTCTCATAACCTGTTTCAGTTCATTTGCAACACATATTGTTGGCGGAGAACTCTGTTATGAATACCTTGGCGGAAACAATTACAAAATAATATTAAAAGTATACCGGGACTGCAACACCGGGAATGCCCCATACGACAGCCCTGCATGTGTAAGTGTTTTCAGCTCTTCAGGAACACTTTTAGATACCCTTAAATTAGCACTCCCTCCCACTAATGTGATCGTAACACCGCCTTCACCCTGCTTTGTTCCTCCATCAAATGTATGTGTAGAAGGGGCTATTTATACGATCACCGTTAACTTTCCTCCCAGGGCAGGAGGTTACGATCTTGTTTACCAGCGCTGCTGCCGCAACAGTACGATACTAAACCTTATTAATCCGGGCCTGGTTGGTTCGAGTTATATTGCGCACATACCTGACCAATCAACATTTGCAGTTAACAGCAACCCCCGTTATAAAAACTTTCCGCCGGTTTTTTTATGCGCCCGGCAACCCATAAAATTTGATCACTCTGCATCCGACCTTGACGGAGATTCACTCGTATATGAACTTTGTGATCCATTTGTCGGTGCCACCGCTTGTTGCCCTGTATTTGGTCCGGCCAAACCAACTGCTGCAAATTCAACTTGTCCTGCTCCTCCTTCATCATGTCCCAAAATTCCAGATGCTCCTCCATATAATTTTGTTCCATGGAAAGCGCCTTATAATGCACAATATCCCATGAGCGCTTTGCCCGCACTTTCTATTGATCCGTCAACCGGTTTGTTAACAGGTACGCCTAATATGATAGGGCAATGGGTGGTCGGGGTTTGTGTCAATGAATACAGAAATGGCATTTTGATCGGTAAACACAACCGCGACTTCCAGTTCAACGTGATCAATTGCGTAGGACTTGCCACCGTATCCATTCCGGCGCAAAGTTCTGTATGTGCCGGAAAAACAATCACTTTCCAGAATAATACCACCAACGCATCCAAATACCACTGGGATTTTGGTGTTAACGGCTCTTCAACTGATACATCCAACCTGGTTACACCCACATTCACCTTTCCCGATACCGGCAAATATACTATTACACTTATTGCCAATCCGGGATCCGGCTGTGCCGATACAGGGAAAACAACTATATCAGTATATGACCCAATTAATGCGAGCTATACTGTCCCTTCGGGCCAATGCCTGTCAGGAAATAGTTTCAATTTTAACGCTGCCGGCAACTTAACCGCCAAAGCTGTTTATTCGTGGACATTTGGAACGAATGCTTCTCCGTCTGTTTCATCAATTGTAAATCCATCGGGTATAAGGTATAATGCAGCGGGTACTTATGCGGTAAAATTAAGCGTTACCGATAATACATGTAGTGTCACTCTTATTGACACCATAAAGGTCTTTGCCCCGGTCGAGGCTTCTATACCAATCCAAACTCCTCTTTGCAACGGCAAGGTTATTACATTTCAAAACACAACAATAAACGGATCCAGGTACTTATGGGATTTTGGCGTGAATGGTACCGGAACTGATACTTCCGGCCTGTATTCGCCAACTTACACTTATACCGACACAGGTATGTATACTATTTCGCTGATCGCGAAGTCTGGCAATGCATGTCCTGATGACACAGCGAAAACCATGGTTAAAATATATGGCCCGCTCAACCTGAATTATGTAATTCCTCAGGGGCAATGTATCCAGGGTAATAACTTTAACTTTAACCTGAGTGGCAGTTTATCCGGCAAAGCCACCTACGCATGGTCGTTTGGTTCAGGCGCTACACCCCCTGCATCTACATCCAAAAATCCTACAGGTATCAGGTATAGCACGGTAGGCACTTACCCGGTTACAATAAGTGTATCAGATATTGGCTGTAATGCTGTTCATGCCGATACTGTCCGCGTATACGGAATGCCTCAAGCACAATTTACCTACACACCTAAACCTGCATGTCCACCTTTCGAATTGCAATTCACTGACAATTCAACACATAATTCTAATGGCACGCTAAGCTACGTTTGGAAATTCGGCGATGGTACAACTTCCGCGATTCAGAATCCAGTCCATTACTATGCAAGCGGAACGAATATCCATGGGTACCTGATCGTTTCTACAGACAAGGGTTGTAAGGACTCCATTGATTTCCATTTATCGGACTCTTTGTGTAATATTCGTATTCCAAACATAATTACTCCTAACGGAGATGGCAAGAATGACAAGTTTTACGTTGAAAACCTGGAGTATTATGCCGGCAGCAAATTGGTTATTTATAACCGCTGGGGACGCATTGTTTATGAGAATGGTAGCTATGTGAACGATTGGGATGGTAATGGGGTGTCGGATGGCACTTATTACTTTATTCTTTATGTATCAGATGGCCGCAAATTTCCAGGCTTCCTGACCATTTTGCGGTAACACATTAGTGGCACGATCGTTTTAAAAAACCAGCACACAATACAGATGTCATTTAAACTTGTCGGGCTTCCGCTTATACCTGACTCCATTAGAAAGGAAACCTTAAATACTGTCCATTTTAGTATACTTTTGTCTTTGTACTTTAAGGATTATGCTTTTACCTGCGGTTTTTGTAACTTAAGGTTTAGTTAGTTCCCGTTATTTAGCCAATGATCGGTATATTGATTGATCATTATCTGAATAACAGAAGTTTTCACCTGCCGGCCTTATCAAACAATGCTCAAGCGTTTAATTAAAATAGTTGTTTTTTTACTTTTCTATTCTATACCCGTTTTTTCAACGCATATTGTAGGAGGAGAAATTTACTATGAGTGCTTGGGTAATAACCAGTACCGTATTGTTTTAAAAGTTTACCGCGATTGTTACAACGGACTTCCCTGGTTCGATTCACCTGCTACTGTTGCGGTTTATGATTCGGGCAGCGTTCTTATCAGGACCATCGATCTTATTCCTCCCGGATCTGACACTTTGCCTATTAATATTACCAATCCATGCATAGTCCCCCCTGCAAACGTTTGTGTTGAACAATGTATTTATTCAGACACAGTTACTTTGCCACCAATTCCGGGCGGATATACATTGGTATATCAAAGATGCTGCCGCAACAATACCATTCTTAACCTTGTAAGCCCCGGTGACGTAGGCTCTACATATTTTACAACAATACCGGATACGACTATTGTCAAATGTAACAATAGCCCGCATTTTACAAATTATCCGCCGATCTATATCTGTGCCGGAGTGCCTTTACAATTTGACCATTCTGCAACTGATGCCGATGGCGACTCGCTTGTATATGAACTATGCGACACCTATCACGGTGCAAGTAGTTTTTCACCAATGCCCAATCCTCCATCGCCTCCACCATATACTGCGGTGCCCTGGGCGCCGGGATTTAATGGCTCATATCCCATCAAATCAAATCCCGCAATTAAAATTGACCCGAAGACAGGGATGATAACCGGTACTCCAACAATGATAGGACAGTGGGTAATTGGTGTTTGTGTCCGCGAATACCGGAATGGCGTATTGGTTGAAATACACAAACGCGACTTCCAATTCAATATAATCAATTGTTCCCATGTTATTGTATCATCTATTCCCGCACAGCAAACCTTTTGCTTCGGGAAGACCGTTAACTTTTTAAATAATAGTCTTAACGCTAATACATTTCATTGGGACTTTGGCGTACCTACTCTTACAAACGACACTTCCAATCTTAAAGCACCGGGTTATACTTATCAGGATACAGGCGTTTATGTTATTACACTTGTTGCAAACCCCGGCACCATTTGCGCTGATACGGCCACCAGTACTTTCAAAATCTATCCGCCCCTGGAGCCCAAATTTATTGCGCCGCCTGCCCAATGCTTATCCACCAATAGTTTTAATTTTAACGGCAGCGGAGTTACTTCTACGAAATCAACATACGCCTGGAACTTCGGACCAAGCGCTATACCTTCAACATCAACAAAACAAAATCCGACAGGGATAACCTTTATAAAAGCGGGAACATTTGCTGTTACTTTTACGATCAGTGATCATGGCTGTACACAAATATTTACAGATTCTGTAAGTGTATTGCCTTCTCCTACATCACAGTTTTCTGTCCTGCAAACGACTTGCTTCGGAAAAGTTGTAACCTTTATTAACCAGAGTACTAATGCAACGAATTATCGCTGGGACTTTGGTGTACCCGCATTACAAAACGACACTTCACGACTCATACAGCCCAATTACACATATCCTGATACAGGAACTTACACCATTACATTGATCACAGATCCACGAACCATATGCGCGGATACTATTACCGGCACTGTTAGAATCTATCCGCCCTTAATGCCAAAGTTCGTTGTTCCCGGCCCTCAATGCGTGTTAACAAACAGCTATAATTTTAACGGCACGGGTATTACAACATCCAGGTCCACCTATTCATGGAACTTCGGGGTAAATGCAACTCCGGCAACATCAACACAACAAAATCCGTCAGGAATAATTTTTTCCAATGCAGGAAAACAAGTTGTTCAATTTACGATTACCGATCGCGGCTGCTCACAATCATTCATAGATACAGTTATAGTGTTGCCGGCACCCATACCACAGATCTCCGCTCAGGTTGGCCAATGCATAAACAACAACAATTTTAATTTTAACGGGACAGGAAACTCTACTTCGTCGGCTACCTATTCATGGACATTCGGATCCAATGCCATTCCTACGGCTTCAACATTAAAAAATATGTCCGGCGTTAAGTTCAATGCTGTAGGAAAATTCCCGGTCACATTCAGTATTACAGATCATGGCTGTACAGTGTCAACTACCGACACTGTCACTATTTATCCTTTACCAACAGCTAAATTTGATATGCCGCCTAAAACGGGCTGCAAACCGTTCAGAGTGCAGTTCACGGACAGCTCTCTTTCACAACTTGCGCTAAATTATCTCTGGAAATTCGGCGATGGACAAACCTCAACACAACGGGATCCTGTGCATATATATACTTCATCAGGCATTTTCAATGTTTCACTAACAATTGTAGCGACCAATGGCTGTGTAGACACTATCACATTTACAAAACCTAATATAATAACAGTATTACCCGGACCCGATGCCGCTTTGAGTGCAGATCCGACTTCTACTACCATTTCTGATCCCGCCTTTGCATTTACCGATGAGAGCCTGCAATCCATACGTTGCAAGTTGTTTTTCGGAGACGGTGACAGCTCCTTTGATTGCAGTACACATCATGTATATAAGCAAGTGGGCACATATACAGTAACTCAGGTTGTGATCAATGAATATGGCTGCCTGGATACCAACTTTATTACAGTTGAGGTTACGCCTGATATCCGGGTTTGGATACCAAACGCATTCACGCCAAACTCAAGCGGATTAAATGATGTATTTATGCCAATTACCGAAGGCATTGCTCAATATCATTTTATGGTCTTTGATAGGTGGGGACAATTGGTTTTTGACACAACCGAACAGGCAAAGGGTTGGGATGGAAAATACAAGAGAGATAATTGTCCTGAAGATGTTTATGTATATAAAATTGAACTTACCGATATCAAAGAGCATAATAAAACGTATATAGGACATGTTACTCTAATAAGATAGCTTATATATTCACTGATCTTTAATATTGTCTATAAATCTACGATGAAAAAATCAAGGCCTTAGTCCAGGATTTTAGGTTTTATTTAAAATCTTTTTAATAGGAGACCTTTTTTAAGCAGCTTTTAAAGGAGTCGAAAAACTACTTCAAAGGATTTGTTGAAGGTTTTGTCGGAATTCGAACAATTAATAAATTAGAGTAAGAAGGGTTTTTGAAGATCACTTCTCATCCCTCAACTTAATACCCAACTCCTTCAACTGTTCCTCACTAATCTTAGAAGGGGCATCAATCATTACATCACGTCCGGAGTTATTTTTAGGGAACGCAATAAAATCGCGTATCGATTCGGCTCCGCCAAATAAAGAGCAAAGGCGGTCAAAGCCAAAAGCAACGCCGCCATGGGGTGGGGCACCATATTCAAAAGCATTCATTAAAAATCCAAATTGTTCATGGGCTTCTTCATCGGTAAAGCCAAGTCGTTTGAACATCAGTGCTTGTAATTCTTTGTTGTGGATACGTATAGAGCCGCCGCCCACTTCAACGCCGTTTATTACCATGTCGTAGGCGTTTGCACGCACCGCGCCGGGGTTACTTTCAAGCAGGTCCATATCCTCAGGATTTGGGGAAGTAAAAGGATGGTGCATAGCGAACCATCGTTTTTGTTCTTCGTTCCATTCCAGCAAAGGAAAATCAACTACCCATAAGCATGAAAATTTGTTTTTGTCGCGTAGGCCAAGGCGTGTGCCCATTTCGAGGCGCAGCTCATTAAGCGCTTTACGCGTTTTATTGGTTTCGCCGGCGAGTATAAGCATAAGGTCATTGGGCTGCGCGCCAAATGCTTCAGCCCATTTTTTTAATTCATCCGCGTTAAAAAATTTATCAACGCTTGATTTAATGATCCCGTCATTCTGGTAGCGTGCATAAATAAGCCCGGTAGCGCCCACTTGCGGGCGTTTTACAAATTCAGTTAATTCATCCAGTTGTTTGCGGGAGTATTCTCCGCAACCCTTCGCGCAAATGCCCACAACAAGTTCCGCGTCATCAAATACCTTAAATCCTTTTCCCTTTACTATGTTGTTCAATTCAACAAACTTCATTTCAAAGCGAGTGTCTGGTTTGTCGCAGCCATAATACCGCATAGCATCAGCATAGGTCATGTGCGGCAGCGTTGGAATATCAATTCCTTTAACCGTTTTAAACAAATGGCGCACCATTCCTTCAAATGTATTTAACACATCCGCGCGCTCCACAAAACTCATTTCGCAGTCTATCTGGGTGAACTCAGGCTGGCGGTCCGCACGTAGATCTTCGTCCCTGAAACATTTTACAATTTGAAAATACCTGTCAAATCCTCCAACCATAAGCAACTGCTTAAAGGTTTGAGGCGACTGAGGTAAAGCATAAAACTCACCGGGGTTCATGCGTGAGGGTACAACAAAATCGCGGGCGCCTTCAGGCGTTGATTTGATCATTACAGGTGTTTCAACTTCAAGAAACCCTATGCCGCTGAGGTAATTTCGTGTGGCAAGGGCCAGTTTATGACGTAATTCCAGGGCTTCACGAACAGGGTTCCTGCGAAGGTCGAGGTAACGGTATTTCATCCGTAACTCTTCGCCGCCGTCGGTGTTGTCTTCAATGGTGAAAGGCGGGGTCTTCGAGGAATTTAATACTACAATATGATTTACAAGTAGCTCGATCTCGCCGGTTGCCATCTTTAAATTTTTGTTGCTTCGCTCACGTACTGTTCCTGTAACCTGTACAACCATTTCTCTTGCAAAGCCTGCGGGTCCGATGATAGCGCTGTTCTCAATATCAAAGACCAATTGCGTTAGTCCGTAACGGTCTCTTAGGTCAACAAATGTGATGCTGCCCAGTTTTCTTTCACGCTGTACCCATCCGCAAAGGGTAACAGGTTTATTAATATCTTTAATGGTAAGTTCTCCGCAGGTGTGTGTACGCAACATAGAAAGTAAAATTAAGGGTAGTGTTTATTAGTTAAGTTTTAGCACGCAAAGACGCAAAGATCGCAAAGTTTTATAATTGGTTAACAATTCTTGAAATACCATCTTTTATAAATGTTACATTAAAATTGACGAGCAATCCTAACTTTAAATTCGTTAATCTCAAGTATGTTAATAGTTGTTTAGGATGTACCGGTGCTAATATTTCAATAGATTTTATTTCAACAATTACTTTTTCTTCTACAATAAATATCAGCTCTAAAGCCAAGATCCATCTTAGTGTTTTCATAGACTACCGCTATCCCTTGCTGCCTTGTATAGCTGATTCCTAATTTGTCCAATTCAAAGCAAATGGCTGCTTCATAAACGGATTACAGTAGTCCGGGTCCTAAAGCTTTATGAACCCTTAAAAAATATATCTACTAAAATTGTAGCTATTTCATTTTCAGTCATGTTTCTTTGCGGCCTTTGCGCCTTTGCGTGAACACTTTTTACAGTTCAATACCTATCACGAGTATATCATCCACCTGCTCATTATTGCCCTGCCAGGCTCTCAGCAGGTCGCTTAACTCATCATGGTGTGATGTTATTGGTTTGGATTGGATTGACAACAGGTGCTGCTCGAAACGTTTGGTAGTGAGTTTTTTACCCTGTTCGCCGCCAAACTGGTCCACAAAGCCGTCGGAGAGAATATAGAAACGATCGCCCTTGCCAAGCTTCAGTGAATGGTTTGTGAAGCGGAAATTTTTTTCAATTTCCATGCCCCCGATGGAATAGCGGTCGCCTTTGATTTGTTGCAGTTCATAGCTGCCTGTGTTTTTCTTTCCAACAAATATCGGGCGTTTGGCACCGGCATAATCAACTGTCAGATTTTTTTTATCGATCACGCATATAGCCAGGTCCATCCCGTCTTTCGACTCAAAACTTTCGCGGTCCTGTTTTAACGCTTTGCGCAGTTGAATATTTAAATGATCGAGTATTTCGGCCGCGTTGGATATATTTTCCTGCTTGGCGATCTCGTTTAGCAATGATGTTCCGATCATACTCATGAATGCGCCTGGAACACCGTGTCCGGTGCAGTCTACAGCCGCTACAAATAATTTGTCTTCTTTATCAAGAAACCAGTAAAAATCGCCGCTAACTACATTGCGGGGGTAAAAAAGAATAAAAGAGTTGGGTAAAATTTGTTTGAATTCCTGGGTCAGAGGCAATATTGCGTTCTGTATCCGTTTTGCATAATTAATACTGTCGCTGATGTCAGTTAATGCCACCGAGAGGTGGTCGTTGGATTTTTTCAATTCAACAGTGCGTTCGGTGACTTTTTGTTCAAGTATTAATTTTTGTTTTTTAAGCTGTTTTGTTTTGAACTGAACAAAACCAACTGTTCCGGTAATGATTGACAGCACAGATACAGTATAAAACCACCAAGTTTTGTACCAGGGCGGATCAATAGTGAATGTATATTCAATTATATTGTCGCTCCAATACCCGTCGCTGTTGATCGCTTTTACTTTAAATGTATAGCTGCCGGGGTTGATGTTAGAGTAGGTGACATAATTTTCTGTTGTAAGCGGCGACCAGTCATTATCCTGGCCTTCGAGTATATGTGAATATTTTACAACATCAATACTAATGGCCTGAAAATAAAATGTAAGCTGACTTTTGTTATGCGGTAGAACCAGGGTGGACGGCAATCCGGTTTTGCGGTCGATATGCAAACCAAGTTTCGCGGTATCCAGGTTCTGATACAGCAGTTGTATGTTGTTTAGTACCAGTTTAGGAGGGGCGTTGTTTATATAGTCCAGCAAGGGATTGTAGCGTACAAGGCCGTCATTGGTACACATCCATATAAGTCCATCTTTATCCTGTGTAATTCCATCATTGGGTATCTCAATACTTTTTAAACCCTGCTGCTCGCCGAAGTATTTATTGGATTTGATATTAAAATTCTCATCAAATGTGATCTTGTTTGCTCCTTTGTTTGTGCCTACCCATAAGTAGGCGAAGCTGTCGAAGTAAAGGGTTGTGATATTGTCAGAACACAAGCCGCTTTTTGAATTTATTGTAATAAATTTCTCTTTAGATAGAACTGTGAATCCGTCTTCATCACTTCCAAAATACAGGTTGCCAAAATTATCTTCAGTGATGGTTTGTACAGTATTACCGGCTAAACCATTGGAGGCATCATAGGTATGAAATGTTTTCCCGTCGTATTTTATAAGGCCTTTCTGAAATGTTCCTATCCATATATTTCCCGACCTGTCTTCGTAAAGTGTAAGAATGTTATTGGTGGGAAGGTGATTTTTCGAGTCCAAGTGGACGATGGAATCTTTATTAATTATAAAAACCCCGTCACCGAAAGAAGCGGCAACTATATCATTGTTTTTTGTCGCAATAATCTTTGAAATAGGATTGTTTAATGGGGTGTTACCTAATTTTAAAAACGATCTTTTAAAAAGATAAGAACCAGCTTCGGCTTCAAGATAAATAATTCCGCTTCCGCGCGTTCCCAGCCACAAACCCTTTTGTTGATCAGGGCTTTCGGTTATTACCATAACATCTTTAAGCTCTTTAAGCTCGGTGAACTTTGAAATTTTATTTTCCCTCACGATATTTATTCCTTTTTCGGTAAACACTAAAAGGTCGTTGTTGGAATTACGTTTGATGGTGAAAAGGCTGTTTGAAGCTAATCCGTTTTTTTCGCTATAATAAAGCATGGCTTCATTATGCAATATATTAATTCCGCCTCCTCCTGTTCCGATCCATAGTTTTCCTTCGTAATCGTTACAAATGCTGAGTATGAAGTTAGAGGTCAGTCCGTTCGCGTCTGTTATCTGGCTGAACTGTCTTTGTGAATATTTAACAAGTCCCTGCTGGTCGGTAGCGATCCATATATTGTTGTGCTTGTCTTTGCAGATGTCGAGGATCAGAGCCTCATCAACACCTGCTGAAATTTTAAAAGAGCGAAATTTTTTTCCATCAAAAAGGTTGACTCCCCCCACGATCGTGCCGATCCAAAGGTTTCCATTATTGTCTTCTTCAAGGCAGTATACCGAGTTGTCACTTAACCCGTTTTGTTTGGTAAACACGTCTATTTTTTTGCCATCATATTTACATATCCCGGCTTTTCTTGTACCGAACCAATAATTGCCGATTCGGTCCTGGATCATACAGAAGATCTCATTCGTTGGCAGACCATCTTTTGTTGTTATATATGTAAATTTTTTCCCATCATAGCGGGCCAGCCCGGTGTTGGTACAAAACCAGATATTTCCTTCCCTATCCCTGTATATTGAATTCACTTTGTTGTCCGGCAATCCGTTTTTATCGGAATAAAAAGTGAAGTTTTTGCCATCAAACCGGCCTGCGCCCAGTTCATCTAAGCTAAACCAAATGTCACCAACCGAATCTTCGCAGATAGCTTTTACAAGATTTCCTGGCAGGCCGTTCTTTTTGGTATAACAGGTGAAATTTCGTCCATCGAAACGATTCAGGCCACCTTCTTCGGTTCCTATCCAGATAACGCCTTTTTTATCTTGGTATATTGAATTAACGATTGATCCGTTCAACCCATTTTTCGATGAGAGTATTTTGATATTATTGTTTTGAGCATAACAACAATAACTATAAATGTATACTATCAGGTAGGTAAGAAATACAGGTATTTTATTTGAAAGGGGAAGCAAGTCGATAAAGTATTAAATAAAAAAGCCCGAAGCACAAGTTTGGGCTCCGGGCAAAGTTAATATTAAAGTTAATTAATTAATAACCAATTTTTTGATCAGTCTTACATCTGGCAATGAGATATTTAACATGTAAACACCGGCAGGTAAGTTCGAAATATCGATCTGTTGAGTGCGTTTATATTGACCCGGTGAAATATCCTCTGATCTTATTTCAGTCATTACCTGTCCGACCATGTTATGAATGGTAAAGGTATATTGCTGTTTAACATTCGGGTAATCTACGTTAAGTAACCCCTTCGCAGGGTTCGGGTAAACAGTAATCTCTTTATCAAGCGCCGATTCGGTAATACCGGTAACTGTCAATGATACATTTTTGATATTTGAAACTGATTTAACGATCGCCGCGGTTTTCAGATTTGGCGCCGAGCAAGTGAGGTTCCAGATCGTTTCCAGTTTGTATGCAACCTGTGTTGATGTAACAGGCGGGTAGTCAGTATAAACTGAGTTCGAGCCCGGAACGGAGTCAATTGCTTTAAAGTTCAATCCTGTTCCCGTAGTATCGCGCATGATACGGTACATGTTCACCGTAGCACCTGAATACTGGATCCAGCTCATGTTGATCGCATTGGCCACTCCAAGATTAGTTTGCAGGAATATTGAACCATGGTAATTAGTAAGATTAATGTCGCCCTCGTTTCCGCAGGAATCATGGACTGTTACCTTATAGCGGAAGTTAGTGGTGTTTGGATCCGCTTTAGGAACATACACGGAATCAGCAAATTCACTCGATACACCGTACTTTTGGCTTCCCACACGCGTATATCCGAGCCCCGCCACTTCGCGATAAATGATGAAACTGTCAATGTTGGCAATTAAAGGTTTTTGCCATGTTACGATGTTGTAATTAGAAGTTGAATCCACAGTAACAAGACAAATGCTTTGCTGCACTGTACCCTGCACATCTATTGGTAAAGTGGAAATTGCACCATTGCCGCAGGAGTTAACCCCGTTCACCGTAATATTACCTGATACTGCATTTGAAGTATAGTTAACGGTAATACTGTTAGATGTACTTCCCGCAGTTATATTCACCCCGGCCGGAACCGTCCATGTATAGGAAGTTGCCCCGTTTACGAGAGGGATGGAGTATATCGCTCCATTTACCAGCGGACAAGAAGTAATTGTTGCCGGGCCCGAGATAGAACCCGCGGCACCGGGAACGCTGTTTACGTTAACATGCAGTATAGCGGCTGTTCCATCACCGCATCCGTTTCCGTTCGTTCCATATACTGTTATGTCGCCGCTCACAGCAACACTTACAGGGAAATTAACAGTAATACTGTTGGTGCCTTGTCCGCTCGCGATAACTGCGCCCATTGATGAAACATCCCATGTGTAACCTGTGGCATTATTTATTGTGGGTACGGTGTATATAACTCCCACAGCTCCTTCACATGCATTGGTAATACCGGTAATAACACCTGCAGGGTCGGGAATTGGTTTCACGGTAACAGGGAAGGAAGATGATGTGCCTAAGCCACACATATTCTTCCCCGCAACTGTAATGTTTCCGGTTACCGCATTTGTGCCGAAATTAACATAGATGCTGGACGTTGAGTCGCCTGAGGTGATCGTTGCTCCGGTTGGTAATGTCCATGCATATTTGTCGGCACCTGAAATTGCGGCGCTGTGCGTATACAATACATTGGATGAGCCTGCGCATACAGGCGATACTCCTGTTATAGTAGTTGCCGCGTTTGGTACACCTGTTACAGTGATGAACGCATTTTTGGTAACCGATGATGTGGTAGTGAAACTGTTTGTAACTGTAAGGGATACAGTATAAGTACCTACAGTATTGAATGTATGTGAAGGAGTTTGTAAAGTGGAAGTGTTGTTTGCTCCTGATCCAGGGTCTCCGAAATTCCATGCCCAGTTGGTAAGTGTGCCTGAAGCGGTAGCCGACAGATCCTGGAAGTTTACAACCGAACCCGCGCAGACGCTTGTTTTGTCCGCGGTGAAGTCCGCACTTAAAGCGCAGCTTATACGTTTAATGCTTACATCGCTTGTTGTTGGTGTGCAGGCACCGCTGCTTACAGTCCAGCGCATGCGCAGAGAATCTCCAACGTTAATACCTGTTACAGTGGATGTAGGACTGGAAGGTGTTGTAATAGCTGCCGGTGAAGCGCCTTTATATAAGAAGGTCCATGCACCTGTAAATGGTGATCCCGGATTAGTGGCACCTAACGTAGCAGTGTTGCTGCATAATGTAAGTTGGTTAGCTCCGGCAACTGCAGCAGGAGGAGGTTGATTAACAGTAACGGTAAATGTTATTGTTTTTGTGGTATTGTTAATCGCATTATCAATTACATTAACTGTTATTGTTGAAGTGCCATATTGACCGGCAGTTGGTGTATAGGTCAGCGTACTGGTAGAAGCAGGGCTTGTGTAGTTGACTGTAACAGAAGAAATCAAAGAAGTGTTACTTGAGTTTGCATTAATCGATATGTTTTGATTGCCTTCGCCTCCATCTGTAATGCCCGTTAAATTAATTGTTTGAAGACCTGCGTTCTGACAAATGCTTGCAGGATTAGGTATAGCTGCTATTGTAGGAGCTATGTTATTTGTAACAAAGTTTTTCCAGCTTATACCCGCAGTTAAATAATTAATATCACAACCCGAACCATTGAATTCATAAATATTATAATAATATAACGTATAAGAATTTAATCCGGTAACGGTAACACTAGTCCCTGTACCTTTATAAACGGCATAGTTTCCGCCACCTAAATTTTGTCCGCTGCCATATACTGAACTAATCGTTGAATAATCGATCCCGTCAAACGGAGCTATTGCCGGAGCATTATATGGTCTGACAATTACAATCCGGTTAGAGCCATTTCCATTTGTCCAGTTAAGCGTTGCCGTGGTCGTGGTTACAGAGGATGAATGATTGGAAGCAGGTGTGCTTGGTTCCCCAGAAAGAGTTCCGTTCATTTCGTTATTAAATACAGAAATGTTTGTTGTTCCCGATCCGGCAACAATATCGCTTTTTCCATCATTATTAAGATCGGCCACAGTTATAGAAGGAGTAGGGTTAACACCCGGAATGGTATAATCAACTTTTGAGTTAAAGGTAAAGCCTGAAACAGATGTATTCTCAAAAACAGAGAGCCTTGAACCTACACTGGCAGTGTTGTAACCTATTGTAAGATCCGGATAAGTATCTCCATCAAGATCGTTAATTGCAATATCGCCCGGCGTGTTGGCTAAACCTGTGAGGGTTACGCCGGAAGCGAGTGTTATTACTCCCGCTGTGGAGTTATTGCGTACCACTGAAACACCGCTGGTGCCATGGCCGATACAAATGTCAGCTTTTGTATCATTGTTTATTTTTCCGATAGCAATGGCATTAATGGCGCCCGAGGCCGATGGATTATAATCTACACGGGCAGCAAGCGTAACGTTGCCGCTGGTACTTGTATTCCTGAATACGGATAATTGATTGGTGCTGCCCGAGCAGGCAACAACAATATCTGATTGAGATAATGCATCGCCGTCAATGTCGGCAACAGCTACTCTCCCGGAAATGGTTCCTGCAGGAAGCGCTTTGTCAACTCTCGGGGCAAGACTTAAATAGCTGTTAGAGCTTGTATTCCGGAAAACAGATATGCTGTCGTTGGTATAGCCTACAATAATATCAGGTTTTCCATCCAGGTCAATATCGCCTGTGGCAAGAGAGATCGGGGCCACGAGTGTATTATATTCAAGCGGAGGGTAAAAATAAATAGCGCCGGAATATCCGTACCCTTTAATAAGCGAAATAGAATTCATGGATTTATTGGTTACGGCAATATCCAATACTCCATCTCCGTCAAAATCATTCACGGTTATAGCAGAAGGCCTGTATTTAATATACATTAAGACACGTGAGCCAAATGAGATGTTTCCACCTACGCTTGTATTACGGAAAGTGGAGATATAATAGCTGCTTGTGTCAACGGTAAGTATGTCAACCAATCCATCGTTATCAAAGTCTGCAAGGGTTTGGGCTGTAACATTGCCATAGGATGTAAGTGAATTGGTCAGGTTGTATGATGATAAGTTGATGGCACCAGGACAATTTTGAGTGACTACAAAAGGCTGAGCGGAATATCCGGTAAGATTATTTGCTGTAACTGAGATCGGTTTGAAGGATGCGCCATTCGGTACAATAACAACCAGTTGATTCGCTGTTGCGCTTAGCACAGTTGCCTTTGTAGCTCCAAAATATACAGTGTTAAGCGAAGCAGTGGTGTTGTAATTTGTACCTGTAAGTGTTACTGTCGTACCCACGGTACCGCTTGCCGGAGTAAACGATGCTATGGTAGGGATTCCAATAGGAGAGGTAGTAACATTACCAGTTAAATAACTTGATGTTAAATAATTTTCGTTCGGATAAGTGCCATTATACTCAAATACATCAAAATTATAAGTTGTATTTGGACTAAGTCCTGTTACAGTAACCGAATTACCTGCAGCATTGTATACAGCATAGTATTTGTTGCCAATTATAGAGCCGTAAGTGAATGTTGAACTGGCATAATAGCCGTAGGCGGTTTGATCAAGAGGGAGATTGACCAAAGCCCCGGAATATACCCATCCGCTTGTGTTTGTAAAGTTGCTCGCGGCAGTTGTCGATGCGAAATTATATAAAGTACCGTTGCTTAATGTGTTCAGGGATGAGTTGGTAATAACTGAACTGGAAGATGAAGCTCCTTCATCCAGTTTCCAATAACCTAAAAGATTGCTTTCATTCCCATATAATGAACGGGTCATATAACTGTTAATGGTAGAAGATGCCATTGCGTAACCCCAGATAGAAACCTCATCCAGCTGACCGTTGTATAGATTGCCGCCGGCCATACTTCCAAGTGTAAACTTCTTGGTTGTTGTACATGGCCCTGAAGAACCATACCATGGCGAAGACGATCGTAAAACCCCATCGATATACATTTTACTGCTGCTGTAATCAACCACGTAAGCAATATGATGCCATTTGCCATCGGCAACGGAATCATTGTAATTGCTGCTGAGCCAGGTATAGTTGGAAGGATCTTTTCCGTAGAAACCATGCACAGATCCGCCATCAAGGTAAAGCATATATCCGTTCCAGGATCCCAACATGTATTTGTTAGCAAGGCCTATGAAGCCATAGGTTTTTTGGGTGGTTTTAACCCATGTGGTAATGGTTAAAGGGAAAGCATTTAAGGTTGAATTATGCGGAACAGCAACACTGTCGTTTACCCCGTCAAAAGCAAGGGCGGTTTGTTCTTTGCCAGCCCTGACTGAAACAAGTCTATTAGTGCCATTACCAGAAGTGAAAGTTGCTGTAACTGAATTATTGGTAATTGCGCTGAATACCAGATTTGATGGAGGAATTGTAGGTTCAGCTGTGGCTGTTGTCTTATTGCCGATCGCATGTACTGATGTAAGGTAATTAGCAGTAATGCCTGACCCGTTGTATTCGAAAACATATACATTATAATTTGTTGCAGGCGTAAGTCCGTAAATATTTACAGAGTTATTGGAGCCCATGTACACCACATAATATTGACCCGCGATCTGAGTTCCGCTGCCAAAGTTAGCGTTTGCTGTATAACCCGTTTGGTCAACAGGTGCCGTATTTCCTGAGCCTGATACTACCCATCCTCCGGCTGGTTTTGAAAAGGATATAGCGCTGGTTGTATCAGTAAAGTTTACCAGTTTACCATTGATGCCAGTTGTATTTGAAAGATTCACAGCAACGGATGTGCTTATATCGCCGTCATTAAATCTCCATAAGCCTATCAGGTTTATATTTGACGGAACAACATTATCAAACAAATTGCTTTTAATATTCGATTGTGTTCTTGCGACGTTCCACAGGCGAACCTCATCCAATTGTCCGGTAAAATAATTTGTGGTTGTTACTGAAGATGAATAAGATGCTCCTATTTTAAGGTTAATGGAATTATCGATGGAGCCATTTGCCAGGGCGTTGCTGGCGGTGTGTTCAACTTCTCCGTCAAGATATACTGTGCAGGTGGTGCCGCTTATGCGATCAACCACAAGGGCCGCGTGGTGCCAGCCGCCATCAGTTATTTTTGTTGGTGCAGTGCCATAACAGGAATTGCCGCTTCCTCCGGCTCCACCGGTAACTTCATAGTATAACCTGTTTTGTGTTGTAAGTTGAAGTTTAAAGCCAACCCCATATGCTGCAGCGGCATCACTTTTTCCAATGATCTGTTGAGTAACACCGCTTACAGATGTTTTAAACCAGGCCTCAGCTGTAAACGAGCCGGTGCCCATATTCAAAGCAGGTTTATGCGCCACATCAACATGGTTTGTTCCGTTTACCTCGATCGCGGTTTTGTTCCCGAAATTTTGCTTGATACCTACCAGGCGTGTTGCCCCGTCTCCGTTTGCCCAGCTGACGGTCATGGAATTTGCAGTAACATTGCTGAATACAAGGCCGTTTGCGGGAGCTGTGGGTTCGGCGGCAGGTGTGGTAAATGTTGCAGTGCCATATGCAGATGTAAGATAATTATTGGACCCGCCCAAGCCGTTATATTCAAATAATGAAAAGGCATATGTGGTTGCCGGCGACAAATTAAGAATAGTTACGGTGGTGCCGGAGCTATTGTATACTGCATAGGCAGAACCAACCAGGTTACCGCTTCCGTAGGTAGTAGATGCAGTGTAAACGGTACCATCAACCGGAAGATGAGTGTTGCTGACAGCCTGTTTAACAGTTCCGATGCGATAAGCTCCGTTGCCCGCAGTCCAGGATACCTTGACAGATGTAGGATTAATATTGGACACAACCAATGAAGTTGGTTTTGTTGTTGGCTCATTGGTTAATGTGTAATGGCTGCCTCCCCAGTAATATGAATAATTGTATCCGGTAAATACATTATAAGTGTAAGTGTATATGCCTACAGTATATGAAGTATTGATCGTTAATCCTGTAATGTTTACAGAGCCACCGCTGCCTTTAAAAACCACATAACTTCCTGTTCCGGTACTGGAGCCCGCTCCGAAAGAAGGATTTGCGGTATAATTTATAAAACCATCAACAGGTCCGGCGGGTGATGCATTTGCTCTCACAACCACAAGGCAGGTTGTGCCCGGGAGGGAAACGACCATTGAGTTGGTTGTGATATTGCTGAAGGTTTGAGCAAAAGATATTGCAGAATAAACTGTGATGGCAAGTGCAAATAATATTTTTTTCATTTGTATATAATTTTTTAAGTTACTGTTTGTCAGATGGAATACGCTATATATTCATGTAGGTTTGTATACCAGCAATAATATGGCTATTTCATGGAAAATGGTTAGGGATTTAACTTAATTTAAAACGAACCGTAGTTTTTTACGGAGAGCAAATATATATAAAACAGAGTAACAGGGCAAGCCTTAATTTGTGCGAATTTGGTTGAAAATCAAGTGTTTTTTTGAAGAGCTTTTTTTCTTAGGATTTCTATGAATGGCTTGTTCTCTAATTTACTGTCGATCCAGGATAGGTAATCAAAGTATTCCATTGCTTTTTTTGCTTCGCGATGTTTAATCAGGGCGGATAGTTTAGTTTTAAGGAGAACAAATGAATTGAAGTTTTTTGTTTTGCCTGAATGAATTTCTTTTTCAAAAAATACAACTATCACGTTTGCAAATTCGGTATAATACCCGTTTTTCTGCAAAAAATTCTTTGAGGCCCTCGTTAGGTTTGGTAAAAGATCGGTATTGCCTAACTCATAATGAAGAATTAGAATAAACAACCTTGCATCCGCCTGGATATCGATACGGTTTGGCTTATTGAAATTAATGACGATGTTCAGGTTTTGGAGGGCTTCGCGATACTTTGATAAATAGAAATAACCTAAAAACAGGTTTATGTATACCACCAGGTCGGCACCGGTTGTAGGCATCTCCTTGTGTACTTCATTTTTTACTTTTTCCCAGGAGTCAATGGCTTTTTCAGGGTGTAATAATATTAATTGGGCGTCCATATAATTTGCTAATATCACCCCTGCGAAATACGAGCTTAAATTTCTGCTTTTCTTTTTAGTAGGGAGTGAAATAAAAAAACCACTCGCCTTATTAAAAAAAACTTCTATCTCATCGGATCGGTTTATTTTGTTTAATGTGGTAATAACACGCGATAGTGCAGTTATGTAATTTGAGGCTCTTGAAAACAGGAGGTCCGGCTGCTGTTCAAGATATTTTACGAATTCGTTTTGCAGATCGAACGAAGAATTATTCCACTTTCCGGTTAACATATTTATAAGATGCCTGGTGTCATAATAGTAGTTCTTCGATAAATAAGTTTGTGCAAGATTTTTGTTTTTTATCAGCTGTAGATCTGAAATGTGTTTCACTTTTTTTAATAATGCAACACTTTTTAAATTATCAGCGTACAGGCTGTAAATATTACTTACCCCGAGCCATATATTCCTGTACTCAATTGTGTTTTGGATGGAATGAATGTATTTTTTTTCAGCCGCTGTTTCTTTATCAATGATCACAGCTGTTCCGTCTTTTATGTTCAGATGCCGGGCATGTGATGCTTTGAGATAACTTATAGATAGTAAGTAAGGATATTGTTCATGTTCAATAGCCAAAGCTTCCGCTTTTAACAGATAGTGTATGGATGAGCGGTACAGTGATTTTTCTAATAATAATTCAGAGTAGTGGATCAGGTTTTGGATCTTTCTCTTTACGGACGAATCGTTCGCATAAATTGAGATGGCGACAACAATTTTATCATATAATTGACTTTTGACTTGTTTCAGGTTCTTAATTCCACCCGTTTTTTTCAACTTTTTTATAAGTTCAGATTCGCTATAAGCTCCCATAGAATCAATAGCGTCAAAAAGAGTTATAAAATTACTTTTAGGCTTTTTTATATCAAAATTGAGCTTAAAGCATCTTTTTTCCTGGGATGTAAGTGACTTTATCAATTGGAAAAGTTCGTCGGAAGGGGTTTTCATTTTTTATCTATTGTAGTATAAAAATAAACTATTTTTGACAATATCACTTTAAAAAAAATATATCATATCATTTACTTTAGGATTGTTATGATTTGACTTGTCAAAGGGCCTTTTATATCTTTATAAAACAAGGATGCCCAAATTTTTTTGCATACAATATCAAAACAAAATCACTTGACAAATAAAAATTACGTAGATCAAATTCGCAAGGGAAAAGAATTATTGCCTGCCAGCCTTCGGTTTGTTTTATTTATTTCGGTTAGACTCTGTTTAGTTTCCATTCTTTTTATTCAAAGCAGTTTTGCACAACGAGCTATTGGCAAAGGCGATCAACAAACTCAGGCGCCTGATATTTCCCTGCGTGGAGCCGGAATGAACTTTACCCAAAACAAAGGACAGATCGTTGATATGGCCGGCAAAGTACGCCCTGATATTTTATTTAAAGGAGATGGGGGAGGAGCCGATATATATATCCGCAAAACCGGGATCAGTTACGTTCAAAGCAATATTGGAGAAGTAATGCATGAAATGCATGAACAGGCTGAGGAGCGTATGAAGAATAGTATGCCCGGTGGTGCACAAAATAGTATTACGGATGCAGAACCGGTAAATGAAGAAGTGGAAAAGGAACTCCTTCAGAAAATACACAGAATTGATATTGACTTTGTAAATGGAAATCTGAGCCCCCGGACAATTGTAAAAGAGCGATTAGAAGGTTATTCTAACTTCTATTATGCACATTGTCCAAAGGGCATAACCAATGTTAATTCTTATAATGAGGTAACAATAAAAAATGTTTACAATAACATAGATGTGAAATATTATGGCGGCAAACAAAATGGGTTAAAATACGATATAGTGGTAAATCCTGGAGGCAATCCCAATCAAATAAAACTAAAATACAGTGGAGCAAAGGAATTAAGAATTGATCCCGATGGATTGGAAGAAACACTAATAATTGAAACAAGTATTGGACGGCTTGGTGAGTATATGCCAAAGGTTTATCAAAATATAAATGGTAAAGTTGTTGATGTTAAAGCCCGGTATATCCTTAACGGTACAACTGTGAACTTTGAACTTGAAACCATGCCTGACGGCCGGCTGGCCTGGAACCCGGAACTCCCTTTAATCATCGATCCCTGGGTAAGCTATTATGGCGGCGAAAGTAATGAATGGGGACATGCAGTTACTAATGATCCTTCAGGTAATGTGGCGTTTGTGGGAGAAACATATTCGTATGCTTTTCCAATATCTGTTGGCGCTTTTCAGACTTCCCTTATAATCAAACCTGGCAATCATTACAGTGCCAACATTGATGCTTTTGTGGTAAAAATGAATCCGGCCGGAAATCGTCTTTGGGCTACATATTACGGCGGTACTGAAGGTGATTACGCTCATGGCGTTGTCACTGATGCTGCCGGAAATATTTCAGTGTCAGGTCAAACAACGTCATTAGATTTGCCGATAGGTACGTCAGGTGCCAATGTTGTGCATCAAAATTCATTTGCTGGTGTACTTGATGCGTATTTGTTGCAATTAAATCCGGCAGGTATGCGTTTATGGGCCACTTATTATGGGGGCACTGATAAGGATTTTAGTGGCGATCTTGCCAGTGATGGAAATAATGTTTATTTGTACGGTGAGACTAAATCTTTAAATGGTATTTCAACAGCAGGTTCTTTTCAATCTGCATTTGTGGGTGTGCAGGATGTTTTTGTAGTGAAATTTGCGGCAAACGGCAATCGCATTTGGGCAAGTTATGTGGGAGGGAGTAATTATGATTGGGAAGGTCGCATTGCCTGCGATATTTCCGGCAACATTTATCTAACAGGTTGTACCTGGTCGACAAACTTCCCGACTTTTGCAGGCCATCAAATGGCCTTGGCCGGAGGCGGCCAGGACGCCTTCCTGTTTAAATTTAATCCTGCCGGTGCCCGCTTATGGGCTACATATTACGGAGGTTCAGGGACAAATGATAACTACGCCGGCTCTACATCGTATCGTACTAACGGAGCGGGAGGCGCCGTGGCATGCGATAAGTCGGGAAACGTTTATATTTCAGGATGTACAAGTTCTCCAAACAACATCGCAACAGGAGGGGCGTATCAAACAGCATTGGCTGGTTCTTCAACAAATGCGTTCCTTGTAAAATTCAATAGTACAGGAACAAGACAATGGGGAACTTATTTTGGTTCAGGCGGTGAGTGGATTTCTGATATTTCTACGGATAGCAACAGCAATATTTATATTTTCGGAGAGATGGAAGACAATTGTGTTGCCCGTTCATCCTGTGCTTACCAGCCCAATTGCGGTAATGCTGCGGGAGGAGAAGATGAATTCATCGCGAAATTCAGTACTACCGGCTCATATCTTTGCACAACAAATCTGGGAGGTGACGGAGAAGAAGACCTGGAAGAGGGGGGAGTAGGCATTTCCATATTCGGAAATTACTTATATGTAGCGGGCAGCACAGCTGGGCCGGCATGGCCCGCTATGTTAGGATTCCCCGTTACGTCAGGCGCCTTTCAAACAGACTTTGGAGGGGGAGGAGGTGCCAGTTATGGAGGAGGGGATGCTTACATTGCTCAACTATGTATAAATATTTGCGAAGCAAAAGTCCTTGGTCTGAATTTTACTCCCAGTCCTTCAAAAGTATGTGCCGGTGTACCAATTACTTTTACGCCAGTTGTGAACAATTCATGCGACACTACTGGATATAAATTTCAATGGACATTTCCCGGCGGAAACCCTTCAAGTTCTACTGCTGTTAAGCCTGTCGTTACCTATTCTGCTTCTGGAAATTATACGGCTAAACTCGTACTTACAACAATTTGTAAGAAAGATAGTATTACAAAAGTGCTTTCTTCCTGCGTATGCACTGTCATGGCCAATGCGGGGGTCACAGCGCACGTTACCTGTAATGGCAATAAATTGGGTAGCGCAACTGCCACTGTAAGCAGTGGCAGCGGAGGGCCTTATATCTATAACTGGAGCAATGGTCAGACATCCTCTGTTGCAACCGGTCTTACTGTTGGAAATTATACTGTTACAGTCATTGATGGAGCTTGTTCGGCATCATCTATGGTTACTATAGTCGATCAATCAACTCTTAAAATAGCAAAAACAAGTACTAATATTTCCTGTCCTTCTTCATCAGGGGCTGTTGCTACTGTTACTCCGAGTGGCGGAGTGTCACCATATTCATATAGCTGGAGTAATGGCTGGGGTGGAACAAATTCCATAGGTGGCCTTGCTGCCGGAGGTTATACTGTAACTATTACCGAAAGCAATGGCTGTACCGCAACAAGTACATTTAATATTACAGGGTCAACTCCATTTGTTTCAGCAGCCTTTACAATATCACCTTCCGGTACAGTTTGTGTCGGAACAGCTGTAAATTTTATAAATACCGGAAATGTTACAGGGTCCAAATGGGGTGCTTCTTATACCACCTGGCTTATTTCCCCAATAACTCCTGCCAATGTAAGTGGAAGCACTGTCGATTTTTCATATACTTTTTTGACCGCAGGAACTTATAATATTACCCACGACATTGATACCATGGTTGGTAATGGAGTTTGTTATTCCAGGATAACGCAGGTAGTAAAAGTAGTTAACTGTAATGGTCCAATCATAACAACCACAGGCAGTTCAGTGTGTCCTGGTTCCTGCGCTACAGTAACATCGAGTGGCTCAGGCGGCACTGCTCCGTATACCTATTCCTGGAGTACCGGAGCTACAACGCAAAACATAGCTCCCTGTCCCGTGTCTACAACTACTTATACAGTAACAGTAAGAGATGCCGGTGGCAACACATCTACTTCAACAGCAGTTGTAACAGTAAATCCTGCTGTAACTGTCACTACAACTGCAACGAATATATCCTGTAATGGAGGAACAAATGGTTCAGCGGCAGCGGCAGTAGGCGGTGGCAGTTTCCCTTATGTCTATACATGGAGTACGGGTGCTACCACATCTCAAATCTCAAATCTCACATCTCAGATATATACAGTTACAGTAACTGATTCAAAAGGTTGTGTTGCTACTTCTACTGCCTCAATAATATCACCGCTGGCTTTAACCGGACAGTTCACCAAAGGCACGGCTAACTGTATAAATTGCGGGTGTAAAGAATGGATCCTTGTAAATGCTACTGGCGGCACAAGCCCGTATAGTTATACCTGGCCGGATGGATATACCAACAGGTATAAGAACAGGCTTTGTCCGAATTCTTACTTTGTAAATATAAAAGATAAGAATGGGTGCAGTGTGAATGTTAGTTTAACGGCACCCTGAGTGTTACATAGAAAACTATTTTAAAAATGGATATATTGAGAGTTGAGAATTATACACGCTATGTTCAAAAGGAAAAAAAATTATTGTCTGCCGCCTTTCGTTCTGCTTTATTGATGGCAGCAGGGTTTTGTTTGGTTGTAACTTTATTTATTGGTAAAGGCTTTGCACAGCAGGCTATTGGTAAAGGTAGCCCACAAGCTCAGTCGCATAGCGCTTCACTGCGCGGTTCCGGGATGAACTTTACACAAAACAAAGGTCAGATCGTTGATGTGAAGAATCAACTCCGCCCCGATGTTTTATATAAAGGAGAATGTAAGGGAGCAGATGTTTATTTACGTAAAACAGGCATCAGCTATGTGCAAAGTAATATGGATGAAGTAATGCATGACGTGCATGAAGAGATTGAGGAGTTGGAAAGATCGGGTGGATTCGGGGATCAATCTGAACAGGAAAGGATGCGGGAACTTTTAAAAATGAAAACTACAAAGCTGCATCGTGTTGATGTGGATTTTTATGGTTGTAACCCTAATGCTCAAACTCAAACAGCCGAAGAGGTTGAAGGGTATTCAAATTATTATTATCCACACTGTCCACAAGGCATCACCAATGTAAATTCCTATAATGAAGTGACCGTAAAAAATATTTACTGCAATATTGATGTAAAGTATTATGGAGGTAAAGAAGGAGGATTAAAGTATGATATTGTAGTGAACCCCGGCGCCGATCCGGACCTGATAAAGTTGAAGTATTCAGGATTTGAAAGTATAAAAATGAGGGGGCAAAATCTTTTAGTTGAAACATCTGTGGGCACTATGGAAGAAAGTATCCCAAGGGTTTATCAGCTAATAAACGGAAACGTAGTAAACATCAAAGCAAAATATGTTTTGGGTTTGAATTCAAGGGAAAAACATCAGGAACTGAATGAGGCATTTGTTTCTTTTTCTGTTGATACATACGACCCTTCTTACCCCCTGATCATTGACCCCTGGGCATGGGCAACTTATTATGGAGGTAATAATCAGGAAGCATGCACAAGCCTTGCTGTAGATGCGAATGGAAATGCGCTGATCACAGGCTATACCTCTTCCGCAAATTTTCCTGTGGGAGGATCGACGGTATTTCAGGGAAGCCTTACCGGAGGTGTCGGATCTTCGGCACAAGATGCCTATGTGGTAAAATTTTCTCCTGCAGGAGCAAGACTATGGGCTACTTTCTATGGTGGAAATAATTACGATTATGGATACGGAATAACTGCCGATCCATCAGGCAATGTGTTGATCACAGGCTTAACAAACTCCGCAAATTTTCCTGTAGGGGCAACCGCCGGCAATACGGTATTTCAGTCAACGTATGGTGACATCGCAGGAAGCTCCTCTTACGGAGATGCTTTTGTGGTTAAGTTTTCTCCAACGGGGGCCCGTTTATGGGCTACGTTTTATGGAGGAGGAGCAAGTGATTCGGGTGCCGATATAGTAACGGAATCGGGTGGAAATATTGTTATCACAGGAACAACAGCTTCAATCAATTTTCCTTTGGGTGCAACTGCCGGAAATAGCATATTTCAGAACTCTTCCGCGGGAGGTACAGACGCCTTTGTGGTGAAGTTTAACCCTACCGGTTTGCGTATATGGGCAACCTATTATGGAGGAAGTGGAGCGGAGAATAGCCTTTGGCCATTCTACGGAATTGCCGTTGACCTTTCAAATAACATTGTAATTGTCGGAAATACAAGATCAACTGATTTTCCTGTTGGAGCAACTGCCGGTAATAGTGTATTTCAAACAGCTTTTGGAGGTGCCACGTTTGCAAATGACGGGGATGCTTTTGTTGTGAAATTTGCTCCCAATGGAATACGCTTGTGGGCTACCTATTATGGAGGGAGCGGACATGATGGAGGGCATGATGTAGCAATTGACCTTTCGGGCAATGTGGTAATTTCCGGAATGACTTATTCGACAAATTTTCCAATCGGGGCGAGTGCTGGCAATGTTGTTTATCAGGGTTCTAATGGCGGATCGTACGATGCTTTTGTAATAAAGTTTTCGCCTACAGGACAGCGTTTATGGGCCACTTATCATGGGGGGAACCAAATGGAGGTGGGATATTACTGCGCTACCGATAATAACGGGAATATTTATATTCTTGGTGACTTTGAAGATCAGGGTTACGGCAATTTTCCAATGAATACCTGTGCGCTTCAACCCGTGTATGGTGGAGGAATAGAAGATTGGTTTGTTACTAAATTCAAACCAACCGGTGAGCGTATTTGCAGTACGTTTATTGGAGGAAATGTAATTGAGGATGACCTTGATCTGGGCGGCGGTATTGCTACTTATCAAAATTACGTATATGTGGCAGGTGGAACAGGCGGAGGTTTTCCTGTTACTGCCAATGCCTGGCAACCAACATACGGAGGAGGATCAGCGGCTAATGGATTAGGAGATGCAGTTGTTGGAAAATTTTGTGGTAACAGTTGTGGAGCCACTAATAGTACTACTGCAAATTTTAATACTCCTGCCGGCATCTGCAGTAATTCTGTTGCTCAGTTTACTTCATCAGTAACCAGCACGATTACTTGCGATACTAAAAGTCAGCTCTATAAATGGTACTTTCCGGGAGCATCACCTGCAACCTCCACTCAGCAAGATCCGAACAATATCAGCTATTCTGCTCCGGGTACATTTACCGTGTCTTTGGTGGTTGATGGCGTATGCAGCCGTGATTCTGTATCAAAAGTAATAACAGTAACCAATTGCAGCTGTAACATGACAGTGGTAACAAGTGTAACTTCTAATGTTACTTGTAATGGATCCAACAACGGCAGCGCGCAGGTAACTATCAGCAATGGTGCGGGTGGCCCATATTCCTATAGCTGGAGTAATGGTGTGAATTCAAATACAAACAGCCTCACCTCTCAGATATCGGGGTTAACTTCCGGAACTTATACTGTGACTGTTACAGAGGGTTTATGTAAATCGGTAACATCAGTAACCATTACACAACCCTTGCCCTTATTGGCAGGACTATCTGCCCCGCAGTGGTCATGTCCTCCAAATACAGCTTCAGTCACTGCCAATGCATTCAATGGAACGCCTTCCTATACATATACATGGAGTAGCAGTCAGACTACGCAAGGTGCAACAAGTTTAGTTCCTGGTAACTATACTGTAACGGTTCGGGATCAGGGCGGTTGTACCACTAGTCAAACAATGAGATTGAGTCTTCCTCCCGCATTTACTGCAAGTGTAACAACTACAAGTATAAGTTGTACAGCAAGTGGTGAGGCAACACTTTCTGTAACGGGAGGCGTGCCTTCTTTTTCCTATAGCTGGAGTAATGGATCTACAGGTAATCTGGTTTCAATTGGAAACAGTACAAAGATCACAGGACTCGTAGCTGGCGCTTATACAATTACTGTAACAGATGGTATAGGATGTACTTCAACCCGGGTTGCAAACGTAACGGGCACAAGTCCCGTTTCAGCAACATTTACATATTCTTCTGCATGTATTGGCTCACTTGTAAGTTTTACAAATACGGGAACCCCACCCGGGACTGGAGTTACATATAATTGGATTGTTTCTCCAATAACACCTGCAAATGTAAGCGGAACAACAACAAATTTTTCTTATACTTTTTTAACGACTGGTACTTATAGTGTTGAACACACAGTTGGCAGTGCCGGGTGCACTAACAAAGTAATAAATAATATTACTATTATTAATTGTACTGGTCCTTCAGTCACGGCCACCGGCAGTGCAGTATGCCCCGGCTCCTGCGCCACAGTTACGTCCAGTGGGTCGGGTGGCAGCGGTACATATACTTATTCGTGGAGCAATAGTGCAACAACACAAAACATAAGTCCGTGTCCTGCAACAACTACCACATATACAGTAACAATAAGAGATACAGGTGGCAGCACATCTACTTCAACAGCAGTTGTAACGATAAATCCTGCTGTAACTGTTACTGCAACCGCTACAAATATACCCTGTAACGGAAGTGCAAACGGCTCAGTCTCTGCCGCCGCCGCCGGTGGCAGTCCCGCATTCACCTATAACTGGAGTACGGGTGCTACAACATCTCAGATCTCAAATCTCACATCTCAGATCTATACTGTAACAGTAACAGATAACAAAGGCTGTACATCCGTTTCAACAGCTACTGTAATTTCTCCTTCCGCTCTGGCAGGTCAATTTGCTAAAGGAACTGCCGCCTGTGCGGGCTGCGGGTGTAAAGAATGGATTATGGTAAATGCAACAGGCGGCACAAGTCCGTATAGCTATACCTGGCCTGATGGATATGTGAACAGGTATAAGAATCATCTATGCCCTGGAATGTATATTATAAATATCAGGGATAAAAACGGGTGCAATGCAAGTGTCAGTCTTACCGCACCTTGATGACTTTTGCCTTTTCACGCATTATTTCCGCAAATGGTCTGTTTTGAATTTTACTTTCAAGCCATGAAATAAAATCAAACTCCTGTGCAAGGAACGATTCTTTATTCCTGTCATGGATCAAGGACATGTTCTGCTGAAGTTGTTTAAAAGTATTTATACGCTCGTTCCTGTTATTTGGCCATATCTTTTCCTTTAAAAAAAAGTTTAATGCTGTTTTTTCAAAATCATTCAGTAGGTTGTTTTTTAAATCCCATCTCAATACAGATTTTGATATGCCCGGCAAAAGATCATAATTACCCAGTTCAAAATGTGCCAATAAAAAAAGCAGTCTTACCTTTTTTTGAATATCCAGCCTCGCACTATCTTTTTTGTTTAAAATTTGATTTGCATAAAATAATGTTTGACGATAATTGGTTAATAAAAAATAGCTGTAACATAAGTTAAAACATATGCCCGAACTGTTGCTCACAGTGCGTTGCGATATTTTTTTCTTTAGACTAGAATGAGCTTCTATAACCTTATCTGGTTTAATTAAATCAAGTTGACCGCCCATATAGTTAAGCGTAAGGTTCGTAAACATTTCGATTAATCGACCATCCTTCATTTTTAATGGCAATGATGCATAAAATGCCTGCCCCTTATCAAATGTTTGTTCAATTTCTTCCGTTCGGTTAGTTTTAATTTGAACTATCATAAAAATTGATAATTCACCTAAGTAATTTCCCGCGTCCATTGCTTTTGGAAACTTCAAATTGCGTCTTTCTATATAATCCAACCACCCTTTTTGCTTCTTATATAATCGGTCATCCCATTTGTTAAGGACATTGGAACAGACAAAACGGATGAAATTAGTTGTTTGTAATGATGAAAAGGTCAGTGTCTTATTAGACGATGATAATAAAGGTGACTTCATTATCGATTTTAAAGTATTTCTGTCAACCTTGTTTGAGTTACCTATACCCTTGTCATTTATCAATTTCACCATAACTCTTAACTTTTGTAAATCAAAATGATTTTTAACATGCCTTATATAATCATTTATTTTAACTGCATCAGTCATCAGATAATTTTTCATCCTTTCCTGCAGTTCAGATTTTCGTATGATATTTATTCTTAAAAAGACGATCAATATCAAATACTCATGTTTCTCGTTTTCAGCGGCCAATTTTTCAGCTTTTATTAATAATTTAAGCGCAATTTCGATCAGTTTTTTTCTCTCAAGCAATTTAGTCTGGTGAAGTAATTGTTGCAATTCACTTTCGACAGAATCTGTACGATGATAATCCGATAACGATTTTAATACAGCCTGAAACAAATAGCCCTTCATAACTTTAAAATGCTTATTTCTAAACTGCTGCTTAAGCGACAATTCGTTATATATTGTCTGATTATTAATTGCATTAAAAAGATTGATATAACTATTACCACTTTTACTTCTCGATCGCTGCATCTTGAAATAGCGTTTTTCGTGAGCATTAAGGGATTTGATCAGGTGAAATAATTTATCGGATGGGGATTGCATAATTTATTAAAGAAATAGTAGATGTATAAACATAGTAATTTGTTTTCAAAGACCTTACCTATGATATAATATTTATAGATATATATTCAATTTTACTATTTTTTATGCATAATATGGATTATAACTACTATTAAGAACATTACCTTCCATTAAATATTGATTGATATATTATGATTTCTGGTTTAAATTTACACTTTAGGAAAGTCTAATTTGCATCATGAAAAATTCAAATTTTAATACTGCGCTTAAAAACATATTATATATTTCTGTACTACAGTCGCTACTTTTTGTGAATTATGTAGGGGCCAATACCAATTTAGGTAAAAATACAACTGAGGCGAAGAAGCAACCTGCCCAAAGCCAACGCGGAAATGGCCTGCGTTTCACCCCAAACAAAGGACAAATAGCGGATATGAATGGCAAATTTCGTCCGGATATATTATACAAAGCCAATGGAGGTGGGTCGAACATATATCTGCGTGAAACAGGTTTAAGTTATGTATTTACCAACATGGGAGAAGTAATGCATGATGCAGAAGAACAGGCAGAAAAACTGAAAAAAGAAGCTTCAGCTCCTCTTGACCAAGCTAATGAACAGCATGGGAAATATGAGGTAATTCAAAAGCAAACATTGAAAATACACAGGATCGATATGGACTTTGTCAATTGTTTGCCCACTCACCCATCTTCTGCAATATTAACGAATGATATAACTTCAGAACAGGCGGGAAATAAAAATCTAACTTTTGTCAATGAAGATGAAGTGGAAGGGTACAACAATTATTACTATGGCCATTGTCCTATGGGAGTAACACATGTAAAGCAATACAATAAGGTAACCTATACAAATATTTATAACAACATCGATGTAAGTTATTATGGTAACCAGGAAAACGGATTAAAGTACAACATCATTGTAAAACCAAACGCAGACGCTAACCAGATAAAACTACACTGGACAGGCGCGGAAGACATACACATTAACCGCGCAGGAAATTTAGTTGTCAAAACCAGCCTGAACGAATTTTATGAATCCATACCTAAGGTGTATCAAAATATTAATGGGAAGATTATTGATATAAAAACAACATATGTCTTAACCCGAATATCCGCAGGGGAGGTAATTATTAATTTTTCATTTTCTATTTATAATTCTTCATTTCCTTTAGTGATCGATCCCTGGGTTTCCTATTACGGTGGGAGTGATCCGGATTTTGGTTGTTCTGTAACAACGGATATTTCAGGTAATGTAGCTTTTACGGGACAAACTGCCTCAGTTGGCTTACCTGTTACTGTAGGTGCTTTTCAAACAGTTTTTGGCGGCGGCGGTGTTGGTATTTATGATTCATTTATAGTAGAAATGAATTCAGGCGGCACCATGTTATGGGCAACCTACCTGGGAGGATCAGGCAGCGAAGGACCTACAGGAGTTGCTTCAGATAACTTTGGTAATATATTAGTGGCCGGAACTACACGATCAACCAATTTCCCAGTTGGTGCATCCGCAGGAAATGTGTTGTACCAAAGTGCAACAGGTGGTTCAAGTGATGCTTTCCTTTACAAATTTTCTCCGGCAGGACTAAGGCTATGGGGCACTTATTACGGAAGTACCGGCGGGGATTCTGGTTATGATGTTGCTACTGATGGTTCAAATATTTATTTATATGGCTCTACGTCTTCAACCACTGGTATTTCAACTGCAGGTGCTTTTCAAGTAGCACTTAACGGGTTCGGAGATGTTTTTCTGGTAAAATTTACATCCATTGGAAACCGTACCTGGGGCAGCTATGTAGGTGGTTCCAGTGGAGAAAATTGGGGAAATGGTGGCATCTCTTATGATACCGTTACAGCAAGCATTTACTTATCAGGAATAACGACTTCAGCAAATTTTCCTGTTTCTCCAGGTTGTCACCAGCCTCTTTTTGCGGGCGGATTTTACGATGGGTTTTTATTTAAATTTAGTTCAGCAGGAGCCCGGTTATGGGCCACTTACTATGGAGGAACGGCTCAGGAGTATTACACATGTATGAACACATGTGATGGCCTTGGTAATGTAATATTAAGTGGTGTTACCAATTCAATGACCGGAATCTCTTCCGCTGGAGCTTACCAGGTAAGCAATGGTGGTGGCGGACTTAATATTGATACGTATGTGGTTAAATTTAATAGCGCAGGAGTTCGTCAATGGGGAACTTATCTTGGAGGAAATGTCAATGAATATGTTTGGGGCATAGCTACCGATGGGAATAATAATATATATATCGCCGGAGATTTTGAGGACCAGGGTCCCGGGAATTATCCCATCAGTCCATGTGCTTATCAAACTGCTTTTGGCGGCGGCCCGGTAAACGAAAATGAAGATCAGTATATAGCAAAATATGATCCCGGTGGAAAGCAGCGCTGTATAACGTATATGGGTGGGAACCTTGAAGATGACGCGGATAATTATGGGAATACAATTACTATAGATGGTAATATATTATACCTTACAGGTTTTACTCATGGAAATTACCCCGTAACAGCAGGTGCTTTTCAAACAGTGTTTGGTGGCGTTGTTGGTACCTGGGGAGCTTCCGATGCCTTTATCAGGCAGCTGTGTATTAATCTATGTGAAGCTAAGGTGCTTGGCTTAAATTATTCTGCCAGCGCAACTGCCGTATGTGTTAATGCTCCTGTTACATTTACACCAACGGTAAGTAATTCCTGCGATACTTCGGGATATAAATTTCAATGGACATTTACAGGCGGTAATCCGGCAAGTTCTACAGCTATAAATCCAATAGTTAGCTATCCAATAGCCGGAAACTATAGTGTACAGCTAACTCTTACTACAACTTGCAAAAAGGATAGTTTAATAAAAACATCATATATAACTGTTACCTCTTGTGGCGGTATCACTGCATTGGCTACCGGAGCAAGTATCTGTTCGGGAGCTTGTGCTACTGTATCAGCAAGCGGCAGTAATGGAACATTACCATACACATATTCTTGGAGCAATAGTGCAACCACGCAAAATATTAACCCTTGTCCTTCATCAACCACCGCTTATACGGTCACAATAACCGATGCGGGAGGAAATACTGCCATCTCCACTGCTGCTGTAACGGTAAATGCATCTGTTGCTATCACTGCCGCACCAACTAACATAACCTGCAACGCCGGTACCGATGGAAGTGTTATCGCAAATCCAGGAGGCGGCACCTCACCTTATACTTACAATTGGAGTAACGGGCAAACCACGCAAACCGCCACTGGTCTTCCTGCTGGCAATTATTCGGTAACTGTTACTGATTCGAAAGGCTGTACTGCCACTTCTACTACTGCAATAATTTCGCCTCAGCCTTTAGCGGGTCAATTTACAAAAGGAACCGCCAATTGTACAGGCTGCGGATGCAAAGAATGGATCATGGTTACCGGCTCGGGTGGCACAAATCCATATAACTATGCTTGGCCCGCCTCGGGTGGATATACCAACCGGTATAAAAACCAGCTTTGTCCGGGCGCATATTCGGTAAATATTACTGATAAGAACGGATGCAGTATAAATGTTAATCTTACAGCGCCGTAAGTAGTTGTCGGTTGTTAGTTGTCAGTGTCAGTTGTCGGAAAATGCAAATTTGAAAACCGGGAATAACAACCAACAACTACCAACCAATAACCGCCTCCCCAACCATCCATCCTCATTTTAGTGCTCTTGTCCTCTTCATTTATACTTTGGCTCAATTTCAATTGATAGTAAAGTGAATTTTGATAGTTTTGTATCATTATATAGAACTATAACACTTAAATACATACACATGAAAAAGTCGCTTTTTATTTATTTTATGGCAATTGCAACTTCAATTGCTGCTCAAGCTGTTAAAGTAAAACAGATTGAAAAGGTCGTAAAAAAGGGAAATGAACTTGTGATCCCTTACCAGAAATTTTTGCTTGATAACGGTTTAACAATTATCGTACACGAAGATCATTCCGATCCGGTTTGTCATGTTGATGTAACTTATCATGTCGGTTCTAACCGCGAACAGGTGGGCCGTTCGGGGTTTGCTCACTTTTTTGAACATATGATGTTCCAGGGGTCGGATCATGTGGCTGATGATGAACATTTTAAGATAGTAAGCCAGGCTGGTGGTACAATGAATGGTACCACCAATTTTGACCGGACTAATTATTTTGAAACTCTTCCTTCCAACTATCTCGAGACAGCACTTTGGCTGGAAGCCGATCGCATGGGCTTTTTGCTGGATGCTGTAAGTCAAAAGAAATTTGAAATACAACGCGCCACCGTTAAAAATGAACGTGGCCAGAATTACGACAATCGCCCTTATGGACTTATCGGCGAAAAGACAGGTGAAGCTTTGTATCCCGTTGGACATCCATATTCCTGGACAACCATTGGCTATATTGAAGACCTTAACCGGGTTGATGTTAATGACCTGAAGAAATTTTTTATGCGTTGGTATGGCCCGAATAACGCGGTGCTTACAGTAGCCGGAGATGTTAATACAAGTGATGTGATTAAATTGGCTGAAAAATATTTTGGCCCTATACCCAAAGGGCCTGAAGTGAAGCCGATCCCTAAACAGCGAGCTGTACTTGATAAGGATCGTTATGTATCGTACGAAGATAAGATCCGTTTCCCCATGCTGTATATGGCTTTCCCTTCCGTAAATAATTATCACCCCGACGAAGCTCCGCTTGACGCTTTGTCTGCGGCCCTGTCTGATGGTAAAACATCTCCGTTCTATCAAACATTTGTTAAACCACAGCTTGCTCTGCAAGCCAATGTTAACAATCCTTGCAGTGAGGTTTCCGGACAGTTTACGATCAGCGTTATTGCTTATCCCGGTAAAACACTCGCACAGATGGATTCACTTGTACGTGTGACTCTTAATGATTTTGAAAAGCGTGGTATTACTGATGATGACCTTAAGCGTTTTAAAGCGCGGTTCGAGTCAAATGCGATCAAGTCCTTAAGCAGTGTAAGTGGAAAAGCATCTAAACTGGCTTCATATCAAACATTTGTCGGAGACGCCAACTATACACAAAAGGATCTCGATCGTTACATGAAAGTTACAAAGGAGGATGTGATGCGGGTATATAAGCAATACATTAAAGGAAAATCTGCAGTTGTTTTAAGTGTTTATCCTAAAGGTCAGCCGCAAATGAAGGCCAAACCTGATAATTACCAGATCCCGGCGCGTAATGTTGAAAATGTTAAAGAAAGTGACGAGTACAAAAATCTGACTTATAACAAAGCAAAAGATAATTTCGACAGAAGCAAACACCCAACACCCGGTCCTAATCCAGTTGTTAAGGTTCCTGATCTTTGGAAAGAGAAAATGCCCAATGGACTTAACCTCATAGGTACAAAAAGTGATGAAGTACCCAGTGTATCCATTCAGATTAATATTGAAGCAGGCCATCGTTTTGAAGACGAGAATAAGGCGGGTATTGCCATGCTTACTGCCAATCTCATGAACGAAGCCACTACCGCTCATACGGCCGAACAGATAAGTGATGAGCTTGACCGCCTGGGAAGTTCTATAGAAGTCAGTTCGAATGAAAACAGTATTACAATGACGATCAATTCACTTAAAAAGAATGTTGATGCCACCTTAAAACTTGCGGAAGAGATGCTCCTGCATTCTAAGTTTGACAAAGAGGATTTTGAGCGCTCAAAGAATGAACAACTTCAGCTTATCGCCGATCAGTCTACAAAACCAACCGTTATTGCCAATAATGTGTATAACAAATTGTTGTATGGCGAAAAGAGCATCATGGCTGTTCCTGTTTCCGGTATCACATTAACTGTAAACTCAATTACACTTGAGGATGTGAAGGATTATTACAATAAGAATATTTCACCCGTTATTTCACAGGCAATTGTTGTAGGCGATATCAGCAGGGAGGAAGCCCTTGCCAGGCTTGATTTTTTGAAAAACTGGAAGGAGATAAAAGTTGAGCGCGGTGTCCAGCCCTCAATACCTGCTATTGATAAAACAAGAATATATCTTGTAAACAAAGAAAAGGCCCCTCAGTCAGAGATACGTATCGGCTACCTGGCTCTGCCTTATGACGCTACCGGTGAATATTTCAAGGCGTATATAATGAATTACCCTTTGGGTATGGCGTTCAGCAGCCGTATCAATCTTAACCTCAGGGAAGACAAAGGCTGGACCTATGGAGCACGTTCAGGCTTTAACGGTTCAAAATATATTGGTCCTTTCACTGCCGCTGCAGGCGTTAAAGCGGATGCTACAGACAGTTCTGTGGTTGAATTCATGAAGGAGATAAAAGGGTACACACAAAGTGGTGTAACCAATGAAGAGCTTGAATTTACCAGAATGTCAATGGGTCAGAGTGATGCTTTACGGTATGAAACACCTATGCAAAGGGCTTTTTTCTTAAAGCGCATACTGGATTACGATCTGGATAAAAATTTTGTTGAAAAGCAGAACGAAATATTAAAGAATATGACCAAGCCTGATGTTGACGCCGTCGCTAAAAAATATTTGCCGTACGAAAAAATGCATATTGTGATTGTTGGTGATAAAGCGAAATTATATGACAGGATGGTGAAACTTGATTACGAAGTAGTTGAACTCGATAATGACGGAAAGCTTGTTAAAACTGAGCAAGCGCCGATCCTGGCTCCGGATAAGGAGTTGAAGAAATAAAAAAGACCGAAGTCAGAAGTCCGAAGTCCGACGATGTTTTTTTACTCTGGTCTTTGGGCTTCTGTCTTCCGACCTTTTCAAACCTATAATCTCTTCTTGAGGAAAAACTCTTTCAAAATACTCGAACACTCCTGTTCAAGCAACCCACTCACAACTTTTGTTTTGGGATGGAGCAGGGGAGTGCCGACTATTGAATAGCCCCGTTTAGGATCACTTGCACCGTATATAACTTTACCTAATTGAGTCCAGAATCCTGCCCCGGCGCACATTGCACAGGGTTCGAGGGTTACATACAGAATGCATTCATCCAGGTATTTTCCGCCTAGGTAACTTGCCGCCGATGTAAATGCCTGCATCTCGGCATGGGCGGTAACATCATTTAAACGTTGCGTATAATTATGGGCGCGTGCTATGATCTTGTTGTCACAAACAATTACTGCCCCAACAGGTACTTCATCCGCATCAAAGGCTTTACGGGCCTCTTTTAGGGCTTCATGCATAAAATGTTCGTCAGAGATATGTAAAGGGCCGTTCATAACAGATCAGGGTTTAATAATAAGCATTTAAGCGTAATCTGGAACACAGCTGCTCTTCTTTTTTAACGAATGGATGATATGACCGCCTGGCTTTATTACCTCTATAATGAAATTTGGGCAATTATATCCTGATGTATAAATTTACGCAATGGCCATAAATACAAAAGGGTACCACATTTAAGTGATACCCTTTGTGTGTTTTTAGGTTATATTATTTTACTATAGTCACGTTGCCTTTCAACCTAACCTCTGTATTTGTTTTGAGACAGGTGGCTCGTAAGTAGTACACATAAGTACCGGACTCCATTGGATTGCCTTTTCTTGTTCCATCCCAACCACTTGTCTGGTTGAAGGCTTCAAAGAGCAGGTTACCCCAACGATCGTAAATAGCCCAGTAGATATCTGTTAAGCCGTTACCTTCTACGAAGAGCTTGTCGTTCTTACCGTCATCGTTTGGCGAGAAGATGTTCGCGATGTAAACATCTGATTCATCATCACAAGCCTGTCTTACAGTTACAGTCATCATTGCTGTTGCTGTACAACCGTTGGCATCGATAGCAGTTACTGTATAGGTAGTCGTAACTGTTGGTGTTGCTACCGGGTTAGGACAGTTTGTGCAATTTAATCCTGCGCCAGGCGACCATGTATAAGTTACACCACCACTAACGGTGATCGAAACGAACTCACCCGCATTTATCGTTTGTTGAGCAGGGATGACAACCAGTATAGAACTTGATATTGTTCCAACAATTGCAGTTGAACTTGTTGTACAACCATTTGCATCAACAATAGCAACCGTATACGTTCCGGCCGACAGGTTAGATATTGAATCGGTAACACCGCCATTGCTCCAGCTGTAAGTGAACGCCGGTGTACCTCCTGCAACTACAACTTTAGTACTTCCATTATTGCTGCCGCAAAGCGCTGCATATCCGGATGCTGTGCTGGCTAAAGGTGCAGGGTTGCCCATCGTAACTGTTGAAACACTTGAGCAACCTTTAGAATCCGTCACAGTTGCAGTATAGGTAGAATCTGCAACAAGTGAGGAGATTGTAGTGGTAGTTGCACCTGTGCTCCAGCTATAAGTGTATGGTGGAGTGCCTGTTGCTGTTGTAGCAGATACCGTAGCTGTTCCGTTTGTACCTCCGTTACAAAGTGGAGCAGTACCCGTAGCAACCGCCACCGGACCGTTTGATGTGCCGATTGTTACTGTATTTGATTTACTGCAACCATTCGCATCTGTAACAGTAACTGTATAAGTACCTACAGATAATCCTGTTGCATTATCACCGGTTGTGCTATTATCCCAAACATAGGTCATAGCACCTGTACCACCAGAAGAGAATGCTGTAGCCGAACCATTGCTCTTGCCGCAAGCCGCATTCGAAGATGAAGTTGTCGGTGTAGCAAGTACTGTTGGCTCAGTAACAGTTACTGATGCCGGAAGTACACATCCGTTTGCATCTGTAATTGTTACATTATAAGTGCCGGCAGCTAAACCGCTGATAGTACTTGAAGTAGATGAAGTAACTGCAGGTGTTCCGCCATTCCAAACATATGTGTATGGAGTAGAACCTGTGCCGGTAGTTACCGTTACTGTAGCGGTACCATTTGATTGACCGAAACATAAGTTATCAGTTCCTGTAATAGAAGTCAGAACAGGGCCGCCTACGTTGTTTACTGTAGCTGATGCGCTTACAGTACAGCCATTATCATCAGTAATAACCACAACATAATTACCTGCAGATAAACCGCTGATCGTTTGACCAGGACCACCCGGAGTCCAAGCATATGTATAAGGAGCAGTACCACCCGTTACATTCGTAACAGTTGCGGTACCATTGCTTTGTCCGCAAGCCGCCTGAGTCGAGGAAACTGAAGGAACAAGTGCAGTCGGCTCAGTTATAGAAGCAGTACTTACAGAAGTACAACCGTTTGCATCAGTTACAGAAACCACATAAGTTCCTGCAGCTAAACCTGTAATTGTTGCACCTGTACCAGAAGGTACATTGCTCCATGCTATCGTTACAGTACCTGTAACATTAACAGTAGCAGTGCCGGTGTTAGCACCATTACAAGCCAGATCGCTTTTTGAAACACTGATTGGAACAGATGGAACCGCGCTAACCGCAACAACATCTGTTTTGCTGCAACCTGCTGCATCAGTAATTGTAACAGTATATGACGAACCTCCAGCTAAGCCAGTAATAGATTGGCTGGCACCACCTTGATTCCATGTATAAATATAACCACCTGCGCCACCATTTGTAGTGGTAACACTAGCAGTTCCATTATTCTGTCCGCATGTAGCGTCAGTTTTGGAAGTTGTATTGGTTATAGCAGTAGGTTCAGTGATACTTACTATAGAGTTGGCTGCACAGCCATTTACGTCAGTAATAACTACTGTGTATGAACCAGCCGGCAGGCCTGTAACAGTTTGTGTTGTGGCATTATTGCTCCATAAATACGTCGAAACAGTTGCACCGGAAAGAACTGAAGTAACACTTCCATCGGCACCTCCATTACATTTTACATCATTCACCAAAGAGGCTGTTGCAGTTCCTGCGCCGATATTTCCAACTATAGCAGTTGTACTTGAAGTACAGCTATTGCCGTCAGTTACCACAACAACATATGTTCCCGCCGCAAGTCCCGTGGCAACAGCAGTTGTTTGGTTGAATGCTGCCGTATTCCATGAATAGGTAAATGTTCCGGTTCCGCCACTTGTAACCGAAACTGTAGCAGTACCATTAGAGGTATTACAAATTGCATCTGTTGCAGATGAACCCAAAACGATCGGAGCAGGCTCGGTAACTGTAACCGTGCTAACAGCGGCGCAACCACCTGCATCCGTTACTGTTACGTTATAAATACCCGCGCTTAATCCACCAAAAGTTGTAGCGGCAGCACCACTTGGGCCACCATTACTCCACGCATAAGTTAAAGGAGCAGTACCACCGGTAGCAACAACAGTAGCGGTGCCATTGCTGGCTCCGTTACATAACAATGGAGTGGTTGTTAAGCTGGAGATAGTAGGAGAAGGGTTATTGCTTATGGCAACAACATCTGTTTTGGAACAACCGCTACCATCTGTGATGGTAACAGTATATGCACCTACACTAAGCCCTGTAGCAATATCTGTTGTTTGACTGCCTGCGTCAGACCATACAACAGTATGCGATCCGGTACCTCCCCCATATACAACAGTTGAAGATCCATTATTGTTTCCGCATGTTGCGTCAACTTTTGTGGTAGAAGAAGTTATAGCTGTAGGTTCAGTGATAGTAGCCGTGCTTGTACTTGTACAGCCATTGAAATCAGTCACAGTTACAGTATAGGTATCAGCAGAAAGATTAGTAGCTGTAGTTGAAGTACCCCCGGAGCCACTCCATAAATAAGTAAACGGAGGAGTACCACCATTAGATGGATTACTTACATCAAGAACTCCGTTATTTTGTCCATTACAGGTAATATTAGAAATCAGAGTAGCGACAGCCACCGGGCCGTTCAGGTTATTTACAGTAGCCGAAGCGCTTGAAGTACAACCATTCGCGTCAGTAGCGGTAACCGAGTAAATTCCGGCACTTAATCCTGTCGCAGATGCTGTTGTTTGTCCTGAAGCACTTCCACTCCATGCATAAGTGAATGGAGTAGTTCCGCCGGCGGGCGCAACTGTCACGCTTCCATTGGCACTTCCGCAGGTAGTTGCAGTGGTATTTATTGTTCCTGTAATTGCAGCTGGTTCAGTAATTGTAACATTGCTAACAGTGGTGCAACCACCGGCATCCGTTACACTTACATTATAAGTACCTGCAGTTAAGCCGGTTGCAGTGGTAACACCTGATGTACCATTACTCCATACATAAGTTAATGTGCCATTACCACCACTTGCAACAACCGTTGCAGTACCATTATTATCACCATTACATTTTAATGCAAGAGCAGTTAAGCTGGTAATAACAGGAGCAGGGCTGTTACTAACATTGGCCTGATCAACTTTTGTACAACCGTTTGCATCCGTAGTGGTTACTGTATACACACCGGGTTGTAATCCGGAAATTGTTTGTGTTGTTCCTCCCGGAGGCGTACTCCATGTGAAAGTATAAGAACCTGTACCGCCACCATTGTTAACCGTAGCGGTCCCTGTAAATGTACCGCATGGAGCTGAAGTTGTAGATGTAGCGGATGTAATTGCTGTTGGTTCTGTAATAGTAACAGAACTTATCATTTGACAACCATTATTGTCGGTTACAGTTACTATGTAAGTACCTGCTGTAAGACCATTAATGGTTTGAGTTGTCGGGCCGCTATTCCATGTATATGAAGAAGCAGTACTTCCGGATACACTTGCCGTCGCACTTCCGTTATTTCCTGCATTGCAGGAAATGGTAGAAGCGGTAACACTTGCAGTTCCAGGAGCAATATCATTTACAATAGCTGTTGTAGTAAACGTGCAACTATTACCATCTGTTATTGTAACAACATAAGAACCGGAAGCCAATCCTGTAGCCGTTGTAGTTGTTTGATTATTGGCACTAGCATCCCATGTGTATGTCAGAGTGCCTGTACCACCGCCACCTGTAACAGTTGCCGAACCATTAGAACTTCCGCATGTAGCATCTGTTGATGTGGTTGATCCGAATATAGCTGTAGGTTCAGTAATAGAACCGGAAGATACAGTTTGACATCCGTTGGCATCCGTAATGGTTACAGTATACGAGCCTAATGTAAGGCCGGTTGCTGTTTGTGCTGTTGAGCTGGATGTCCAAGCGTAAGTGAACGGGCTGGTTCCGCCACTCATGTTTGCTGTAAGCGCACCGGTGGTTCCACCGAAGCACAATACATTAGATTGTACTGCCACCGAAGCTGCTCCGGCTCCGTTTGTGCCTATAACAGTTGCAGTTGTTACAACAGTACATCCGTTAAAATCAGTAACGGTAACCGAATATGTACCTGCCGTTAATCCGCTGGCAGTTGTAGTGGTTTGTGAATTAGCATTCCATAAGTAAGCATAAGGTGATGTCCCACCTCCGCTGGTAACAGTTGCAGTTCCGGTAGCAGCCGTACAAATTGCAGTTGTTGCTGTTGTAGAAGCTGTTACAACAGTAGGTTCGGTTACAGAAGCTGTGGCTGTGGAGGTACAACCATTTAAGTCAGTTACTGTTACAGAATAAGTACCTGCAGTAAGACCGGTCGCTGTTTGTCCTGTACCGCCAATTGGTGCCCATGCATAAGTGAATCCGGGAGTTCCGCCTGTCATGCTTGTTGAGGCAGTACCATCAGTTCCACCATTACATTTAACACTTGTCGGAGCAATACTTGCAACTCCGGGGCTTTGTGTACTTATAGTAGCAGAAGTTGTTGTTGTACAGCCATTAGCATCACTTACAGTTGCTGTATATGATCCCGCCAATAGGCCGGTAGCCGGCGAGGTTTGTCCGGAGGCAGCACCACTCCATGTATATGTATATGCTCCGGTGCCGCCTGTTGGTGAAACACTAACGCTTCCATCAGGTTTACCGCAGTTTGAATTAACAAAGGAAGAAGTAGCCGCAACGGCTGTTGGTTGCGTAATTACAACTGTACTCACTGCCAAACACCCATTCGCGTCAGTTACTGTAACTACGTATGTGCCGGCAGAAAGACCTGAAGTAGTTGTAGTATTATTTGTTGGTGCGTTGCTCCATGCATAGGTTAATGTGCCGGTTCCTCCATTCGCAGTCGTAACCGCAGTACCGTTGGTGCCGTTATTACATAAAGGAGGGGTGCCGGTTAAAGTATTGATAGAAGGAGCAGGATTATTACTAATTGTAATTATATCAGATTTAGTACAAGAATTAGCGTCTGTTACAGTAACAGTATAGGAACCTGCAGACACTCCGGAAATTGTTGTGCCGGATGTACCAGGAGGACTCCATGCATAAGTATATGTACCGGCACCACCTGTAGCATTAACGGTAGCACTACCCGTAACAGCTCCGCATGCCGGTTTAATTTCCGTAGTCGTCACTGTTATAGCAGTAGGTTCCGTTATAGTAACTGTAGAGATATTCGAACATCCTTTGCTATCAGTTACAGTTACCTGGTAACTGCCTGTGCCAAGACCTGTGGCAGTTGCCGCGGTTTGGGTATTATTCCATGCATATGTATAGGGAGCAGTGCCGCCACTTGGATTAGCCAAACCGCTACCAGTTGTCCCTCCGTTGCAAGCTACATTAGTAGGAGTAGTGGTTAAAGCAAGAGACGAATTCACCACTACAGTATATGAAGCGGTTGAAGTCGGACATCCGGCATTAGTTGCAGTAACAGTGTAAGTAGTTGAACCTGTTGGAGCAACTGAGATTGTTGAGCCTGTTCCGCCTGTGCTCCAACTATATGAAGTTCCACCGCTAGCAGTAAGGACAACGCTGCCTCCCGCACAAATTGATGAGCCAGTAATAGTTGGTGAAGGCGTGGGGCCAATATTATAAACAAGAACAGAGTCGCAACCAGCCTTATCTGTTACAGTAACAGAATATGTGCCTGTACACAAGCCGTTCCTTGTATCGCCGGTAACTGCGCTGCCACTCCATGCATAAGTATAGGGGGCATTTCCTGCACTTGCATTTACTTTAATAACACCAGTACAACCGCTTACACATGTAGTAGTAGAGGCATCTGTTGCAACCTGCAGTACATTAAGAGTGCCTGCAGTGATGGTTTGAACTGTAGACGCAGTAGCACCTGTATTATCGGTAACGGTTACAGTATATGTACCAGGGCAAAGATTGATCGCAGCATCGGTAATCGCGGTTGGGGGATTGCAAGAACCTGTTGCAGTTTGGTTAGTTGCACCGGGAGGGCCTGTAAGGCAAAGAGTGATTTGCTTATAAGCGGTACCGCCTGTTCCACCTGAGCTGTTCCAGGCATATGTGTATGGTGCAGTTCCACCGGTAATCTTAAGATCAATTGCGCCATCACAACTGGTAGCGCAAACGGCGTTTGTACTTGTTGGAGTAATTACAACCTGAGCAGAAAGCTTCGTTGTAAGTTGACACAAAATCATAGCAACTATGATCGGAATGACGGCGACAAATGTTTTGGTATTCGTTGCAAACACATGCGCAGTTTGAGATAGGGAGAGGGCCCCCGCAATTGATTTCCCCGTTGTTTGTGTAGAAGTCATATTACTCATAGGTATAATTTTTAGAATGTAACTTGCCTTTGAAAATTCAATCGCACTAATATAATAAATTAAATATCTCTTTTACAAATTTTAACTCAATATTAATTTTAACTCAATATTATTTTTCTAACCTTATTTCAAATATTTTATCACATACTGAATAGTTCAGTGCTAAGTACCTGATTTATAGCGAATTTTTTTTTAAATAAAGCAATTTAGGCCAATTTTAAGTTAATTTAGATGATTTTAAGGTAAGTTCAGCTTGTTTTTAAGCTATTATTTCGTAATTATTTATAAAAGAATAAGTTACAACATTTATTTTATAAACCAAGACATTTCTCTCAAAAAAAGTTTAAAATATGCTTAAAAAACAGGAATTTATGTTAAAACTAGGAATAATGAGGCTTTCTTTAAAAAAAGATATATTCGGCATTCATGCTGCTAATTAATGCATAGATACCCAACTTATTTAAAATAAGGTTTCAGTCCCGATTTTACATGAGCTGATTTCATACTCATGAAATAGCCATATACCTTTTGGCATAACCAACCGAAATGAATATGGCGTATTCCATCTGACAAATGGTAACTTAAAAAATTATATACAGATGAAACGGGAAAATTTGAGGAAGCTACTCGTGTTACATATGAAAATATGGTGTGTGCCATGAAACAATAGACCTGTAAGTTTATTGTATGTTGTATAAAAGATGATAGTAGGTCTATCACAGTCGCTGTGTAAGCAGAGGCTGTAAACCGCCTCTCGGTGCTGGTTTAGTAATAAATTGGTATTGAACGGAA